>JAAUPU010000295.1 GCA_012032975.1 Caldilineaceae bacterium
AGAGCGGTCGGCACGTGGCTAGTCTGCTTCAACGCCACGGTTGGTTGCGCCATGCCCTGGTTTTCCTTGCCTACTTCGCGCTAGCCATTCTCTTCACCTGGCCGCTGGCGCCGCGGCTGACTACCCACCTTGCAGGTGCACAATCCGACAACCAGTTGTTCACCTGGACTTTCTGGATTTTACGGCAGCAGTTGCTTGACGGGTTGGATCCATTCTTCACAAACGCCATCTACTACCCAGATGGCATCAGCCTCGCGTTTCACAACATGGTCTTGACCAAGAGCCTGCCTGCGCTGCTGCTACAACCTGTCATGAGTGTGGACGCCGCGTACAATTTGCTCTTGATCTTCTCGCTGGCCCTCAATGGCTATGCGATGTGGTTGCTGGTCAGGTACTTGACAGCGGATAGTATCGCGGCATTGATCAGCGGCATCATCTTTGGATTTTCGCCGATCCTGCTGGCCCATGCCGCGGCAGGCCATATCAACTGGACCGGCGTCGAAGGTCTACCCCTATTCGCCTATTTTCTGCTGAAGGCGCTAGATCAGGGACGCTGGCAGGATGCGCTCTATGCAGGTTTGGCCGCCGCATACACAGTCTGGACCGACTGGTCGTTGGGCCTCTATGCGATTCTGTTCGCGGGACTTCTTTTCGTCTACCGCCTGGTCTCGGAACGCAGAGCGCATTTGTACTGGCCCGTCTTCCGTCAGTATCTTCTGGTTGGCGCGGTTGCTCTGTTTGCAACCTTGCCAGTTCTGCTGCCGACGCTGTCGGTTTCAGCCTCTGGCGACTATGACATGACCCGCTATATCGGCGGCGCGGCGCTCTATGTGTCGGACCTGTTCGGCTTTTTCACGCCCAGCCCCAACCATTTTTTGCTGGGCGACCTGGTCCAGCCGATCTTTGGCCGCTTCACCGCCGGGACCGCCGAAGGCACGGTCTTTGTCGGTTTCAGCGTCTTGTTTCTGGCAGCGCTTGGCGTCTGGAAGATTGCCTGGAAAAAGACAGGATTCTGGATCATCGCCCTGATCCTGTTTGCGGTCATCTCGCTCGGGCCTGGGTTGCATCTGTTGGGCGCCTATCGGTTTCCCTGGCTGGCCTGGCTGCCGATGGGCAGCATTGCCCAGGATCTCGGCGTGCCCATGCGACCAGAATGGGTGCAGATGTTCGACGAAGCGCCCATGATTCCGCTGCCCGGCGCGCTCTTTCAACTGTTGCCCGTCTTCAAGTGGACGCGCGTCTACAGTCGCTATTTCGTGCTGGGCATGATGGCGGTGGCGGTGCTGTCTGGCTATGGCCTGGCCTGGCTGCGCGCCAATCGGCGTGTACAGCAGGCGTGGGGTGGGACGGGTGCAGTCTGGCTCAGCGTCTTTGTGGCGGGCATCATTCTCTTCGAATTCTGCATTCTGCCCTTTCCGACAACCGTGATTCCCGTGCCGGCATCGTTGACCGAAGTCACGTCAGAGCCAGGTGACTACGCGCTGCTGGATCTGCCAATTCGCCCCTTTCAGCTTGAGCCACAATATTGGCAGACCCACCACGGCAGACCGATCCTCTATGCCCACATCTCGCGGGTGCCGGAAGAACGCTTCGCCTATCTGGACTTCGTCGAGCGGGAGGTCTACAACTCCACCGGCTTCTTCGAGCAGGAAGAGATCCGTTACCTAGTTCTGCACAAGGAAAAGTTGGTCGAAATGCCATCGGAAGAGGCGCAGAAGTTGCTTGTTGCGCTGGACAGCCAATACCGGCTTGCCGCGGAAGACGCCACGCTGCGCATCTACCATGCATACGACTGAGAACATCAAGGGACTACCATGATTCGAGAAGGACGAAAGATCGATCCAGGCATCTTGCTCATCCTGGCCTTTTTTATTGTGTTGCTGCCCATTCTGTTCAAGCCGTGGGTGCATGGCGCGGACACCATCGGCTACTATGGCTGGCTGCGCTCGGCGGTGATTGATGGCGACCTGCAGACGGCAGACGAATTCGCCCACTACGGCATGGCCTGGCTCAACACTTTTGCAGAGACTGGGCTGCGCGACAGCCCTGGCGCGGTCGGTTCGGCGCTGCTTTGGTCACCCTGGTTCTTGCTGGTTCATGCAGCCACCTTGGCCGGTCAAGCCCTGGGACTGCCGCTGATTGCCGATGGTTATTCCCAGCAATATGTGTGGGCCGCCAGCCTCGCCAGCAGCCTCTATGCGCTGATCGGCCTTTGGCTCACCTATCTGGTCGCCCAGGATCTGGTCGCACGCAAGCTGGCTTTGCTGGCTGTCATCGTTGCATGGCTTGCCTCGCCGCTGCTCTTTACATGTACAGCCATCCGCTGATGACCCATGCCAACGATGCGTTCGCCTATGCGCTCTTTCTCTTCATCTGGTTTCGCACCCGGCGCGACCGAAGCGCGTGGCAATATGCGCTGCTGGGCGCGAGCGCGGCTCTCTGTGCATTGGTGCGCAACCAAAATGCGGTCTTTGTCCTCTTTCCATTGGTCGCCATCGGTCTGGACAGTTTTCGCCAGGCGGGTCAACGGGGCTGGATCTCCGCGGGGCTTTGGGGTACGTTGCGTGCGGCGCTATTTTCATTGACCTGGTGGGTAATCTTTTCGCCCCAGTTGGGCGTGTGGCGGGTGGTCTTTGGGCGATGGGTGCCCGGCAATCCCTACGAGACCAGCGGTGGCGGCAGCTTCGACTTCTTGAACCCGCGCCTACTGGACGTTCTCTTGTCCACCAATCGGGGTCTCTGGTTGTGGACACCGGTTGCATTGCTGGGGGTTCTGGGGTGGCTCATTCTCTGGCGCAATCAGCGACGCTTCGCCGCGTTGCTGATGACCAACTTCCTGCTCCAGCTCTACATCATCGCATCGTGGAGCGCATGGGATGGCTCAGCCGCGTTTGGCCAGCGTTTCTTCACCAACATGATGCCGGCCTTCGCCATCGGCCTTGCGGCACTCTGTGCGCTTTTGGCGCGGCGTGTGGCGATGCGCTGGCTGGTGTTTGCCGGCAGCCTGTTTGTCGCCTGGAATGGATTGCTGATTGTGCGCTACGTGTTGGAAGATGTCCCGCGTAGCGGCCCCGTGCCGCTGGACCACTTCATCATTGGCCAGTTCACGGTGATTCCCCGTCACTTTGCGCAAATATTGGAGATCCTCTTGACCCGCGGCTCTGGGTCGTGATCGATCTGGTTATAGACGCGGGATGTCGTCTGCCGTGCGCCGAGCGCCTCGCAGCAAGACATAGAACGGTACACCCTGCGCACCCCATTGCCGGATCGCATCGTTGAGGATGGCGCGTGTCGTGCGCCACTCATCGGGCCGCTGCGCAATAAAGCGCGCCGGGTGGTCAATCAGCAACACGTAGCCCGGCGCAGCCGCCCACTCCAGATCGTTCAGACTTTCCTCGAACGCATCCCAATGTGGCCAAAATAGTCTGGAAATGCCAGAGCATGCGCGCTGGCGGCCAGGAACGCGGGCTTGCTGCTGATGCCTCGGCCATCCAGATAAAATCCCCTCCAACCGGCCGCGTCGATAGCCGCAAGGATAGCCGCTGGCCGGGTGCGCGACGACAGGCGGTAGATGCCCGGCGGCGGGTTCCCGTCGAAAATATCCTGCGATTTTCTCACTCTTCGACCCATGAAAAACTGGCATAGTGGTCGGCGGTGTAGTAAAGCTCGCCCTTTGCACCGGCTACGATGCGCCGCGCGCCCCGGTCGGATGAACCCGGCGTGATGACTGTATATTCGGCGTAATAGCCCATCGACTCAGCGGGCAGCAGCCCCTCGCGGTTCTGGAAGGTCGAACCATCCTTGCTAAATGGAAACGGGCCACCTTGATGGATCAGATCAATGGTCTCCTGCGCCTCCGGCGGCAAATCCTGCGCCAACACCACAGGCATCCCCGACGGGGCGCGAAGGTCTGTCGTGGATGACTGCGCGCTGCTTGCTACGGACGCGTCGGGCAGTGTGCTGTTGGCGCCCTCGCCTGGCCGACCGCGGTAGGCCGGTTGCAGGTGCGTCCGGTTCGGCATCCGAATTTTGGACGGTGCTGTCATCAGGGGTCGGAGCGATAGTTGCTTGCGTCTCTGGTTGACCGGACCCTTCTGGCGCGGTGGTCTGTTCTGGCGGACCGCCGGCCAGCCACCAAAGTGCTGCCGCCGCTGCCACCACGATCAGCAAAGAGATCAGGCGGCTTTGGCTCGGTGGACGTTGAGATAGTTTGGACATGACGACATCTTTCTATGGATTCTCGGCAAGGCGCCAGGGATGAGAAACTCCAGGCCTTCAGCCGGTTCGGCTGGTCGATCACACACCATGCGACCGCGACTGATCAGACGGGTTGAATACTCCCTAATTTTACATGAAAGCGCTGCGCCTGGGCGCGAAATTCTGGCGTAAAATCGTCCCAGTCCGTTGTGGTGATCAGCACCTGATCCACCTCCACCAGCGCCGCCAACAGCGTGCTGCGGCGCTGCGCATCCAGCTCGCTCATGACGTCGTCCAGCAGTAGAAGCGGTGTGCTGCCGGTGGCCTCGGTCATGGCCTGCACTTCGGCCAGCTTGAGCGACAGCGCAGTCGTGCGTTGTTGGCCCCGACTGCCAAAGAGACGCAGATCGCGACCATCGGTCAAGAAACGGATGTCATCTCGATGTGGGCCATAGAGCGTGCCACCCGACGCCAGCTCTCGTTGACGCCGGTTGCGCAGCTTGGCGGCAAAGGCTTCGGCTACGCCCCCCTGTGTCACTTCACCCACGCCGCCGCCGGGCAGCGGCAGATCTGACCGGCCATTTTTCAGCAGGGCAAAGTCCGGCTCGGCAAGATGGCCGGGGTTGAAGCTGGGCTGATAGAAGAGGCTAAAGCGCTCTCGGCCCTCGGTCAGGTCGGCATGACGACGGGCGGCGAATGCCTCCAGTTTCAGCAGAAAGTTGCTGCGCCGTGCGACCACAAGGCTGCCATGCTGGACCAGCCGCTCATCCCAGAATGTGAGTTGTCCATCTGTGCTCGGCGCCTGGGCGGATGCGCCCTGCTCGCGCAGGTTGCGCAGCAGACTGTTGCGCTGCGCCAACACCTTCTGATACGCGGAGAGCGCGCGGCAATAGACGCGGTCGATCTGGCAGAGTGCGATATCCAGATAGCGACGCCGTTCAGCGGGGCCGCCGTCGACCAACTTGATATCTTCTGGCAAGAAGAGCACCGCACGCAACGTGCCAACCAGATCCATGCTGCGCTTGTTGACGCCGTTGATGCGCACCTGCTTCTTAAAACCGCGCCCTGCTCGCGCGGGGTGAGC
>JAAUPU010000296.1 GCA_012032975.1 Caldilineaceae bacterium
ACCAACGCCTCGCTGAACAAGCCATTGTTCGAGCCGGTGGTTCCATCGACAATGACGGCGTCTACCACATCCCGTTGAGGACAGCGCCAGCGACCAGACCGCCAGGCTCGATGCATCCATGACCCGTTTTAGGTCGTCCTGGGTGCTGCTCCTGGCCGCCGCGACGAGCTTGTTTGCCTATTTGGCCATGCTCGGGCTGCACCTCCACCACGGTACATTGACCCACGCGGTCACGCCGCAGACCATTGGCTGGTACCTGCTTGCTGCGGCGGCCTACGTGGTCGGCGTCTGGCGCGTCGCACGCCATCCCGATCGCTGGCTGGTCTGGATCTGGGGAGCGGCCATTCTCTTCCGCTTGGCTCTGCTCTTTACTACGCCCACCCTTTCTGACGATGTCTATCGCTATCTGTGGGACGGGCACGTCGCCAACCACGGCGTGAGTCCGTACGCGCTGCCCATCGAAGCGCCAGAGCTGGACTATTTGGAGATTCCCATTCGCAAGCTGGCCAATCACACCTGGATGGCCAGCCCCTATTTGCCGGCGGCGCAATGGCTCTTTGCAGGGGTGACGCGCTTCTTGCCGGTCGAGCCGTTTTCCATGCAGGCGGCCATGGTGGTGCTGGACTTGCTCAGCGCGCTGCTGATCATGGCGCTGTTGCGACTGGCTGCCATGCCAACCTCGCTTGTGATTGTCTATCTCTGGAACCCGCTGGTGGTGGTGGAAACGGCCCACGGTGCGCATGTGGATGCGTGGATGATCTTTCTCACGTTGCTGGCAGTCTGGCTGACCTTCGGCCCATCGCAAGCTCCCCACCTGGCCGCGCAGAGGAATAGACGCAGCGTGCTTGATCGGTCCAGGGGCGCGTCGGTTGGTGCGCAGCTAGCCGCACCACTTTCGCTGGCGCTGGCCACGTTGACCAAGCTGCTGCCCGGTCTGCTGCTGCCAGTCTTGTTTTGGCGCTGGCGATGGTGGCAGCTGTTGTTGTACGGGGCCGCGACCGTCGGACTGCTGATCCCTGACGGCGTGCGCGCTGGCTGGGGGTTGATCGGTCCGCTGGACGGGCGGGGCCTCTTTGCAGCGTTGCGCATCTATGGCGACCAGTGGAATTACAACAGCGGACTTTTTCGTTGGCTAGAATTGGCCTTCGCCAGCGAGACCGGGCTGGGCTTACAGCCGGATGACGCCAATTCCTGGGCGAAGCGGATGGCCGCGCTCCTGCTGCTGGCCACCCTTCTCTACGTTTGGATTCGGTCGCGGCGAGAGCATGATCTTCGCGCCTTGCTGCGGTTGATGGCTATACCCATGGCCGCCTACCTTTTGCTCACACCGACGGTCCACCCCTGGTATGCGCTGGTCGTGCTGGCCTTTACACCCTTTCTTGCGCCGGCAAAGACGAACCCGCCGCGCAGTGGCGCTTCGTCCTGCCGTGGCTCTATCTCAGCATCGCGCTGGTCTTTTCTTATCTGACCTATTTGGACCCACAGAACCTGCGCGAGTACGAGTGGGTGCGCCGCGTTGAATGGCTGCCGACGTTGGCTTTGCTCGCCGTGGCGTTCTTGTGGCCGCGCCGCTCCAACAAAAAAGCCGCCGGGAACCCCGACGGCTTGGCTTGATTGTGGGTAGATCTATTCAAATGGGCTGAGCCAGCGTTTGTTTGCATCGCCTTCAGCCGCCCAGCCTTCGACGCCGCCATCATCGGAACGAATCTGATACCAGACAAAGCCGTTGGCCGTTTGCGGACCGGCCAACACGGTGAATTCCTGACCCGGATTGGCTCGGGTGACCAGCGGCCCATCGGTGCCCGGGATCGCACGGATCGAAAGCTGCTGGCCGGGGTCGGTGGTCACGGAAATGCGATCGCCGACGCGCGGCGACCGATTGACTGGCTGCGGGTCGCCAAGCTGCGGGCTAAGCCACTCGGTCTCGCCATCGCCATCAGCAGCCCAGCCAATGTTGCCCTGGCGGTCGTCCAGCTTCCACCAGGTGAAATCTTCGGCAGAGACAGGCCCCTCGACGATGTTGACAAGCACGCCCGTGCCCAGTTGAAGAATGAGACGGCCCGACGAAGTTGCGTTGTCGCGAAGATTCAAGCCGGCAGGCGCTGTCACGCGCGCCGGTTGCCCTACGGCCAGCACGCTGCCCGGCGGCGGCGTGGGTGTAAACGTCGCTGTCACCTCTGGTGTCGGCGTCTCTTCCGGAGCGGTGGGGATCGCGGTCGCGGCAGCGCCTCCTGGCCGGACGTCTGCGCGTCGCCACCAATCACAGCCTGATTGTTCGGCGGCAAAGTTGGCGTCGGCGTCGGACGGGGCGCAAAGCTGCCACAGGCCAGCGTGGGTGCAAGCCAGATAAGGCCAAGCAGCAGTAGGATGCGCAACCGCCATAGACTGCGCACTGTTTGTTGTGTGGAGACAGACAAACTGCTACGCATAGGTCATCACACCTTGAGCCAGAAGTGAATGCGGAAAGTTTCCGCTTTGATTGACTATAGCGTAACCGCCTTTAGCCAGCTAATGTGGTCGAAGGCCTCCAGCTCGGCCAGCAGTTCAGGCGGGGTCACCTCATCGGTGCCGATCACCATGATAGCCTCCGTGCGAGGGCCCCGTCTGCCTACGTGCATGAAGCTGATGTTGACATCCGACAGGCCAAGCCGCGTGCCCACGCGACCGATGATCCCCGGTCTGTCATGGTGCTGCGAGATCAGCATGTTGCCAGAAGCCGGGAAACTCGACCCACAGGTCGTCGATGCCGACGATGGTTGGCTCGCCCTGGAGCACCGAGCCGCGCACGGTCCACGCCTGATCATGGGTCACTGCCCGCACGGTCAGCATGTTTTCGTAGCGCGCTTCGTGCTGATGCTTCTTGCGTTCGATCAGGTTGATGCCACGACGTTCGGCAAGCAAGCTGGCGTTGACCAGATTGACGCGCACCTGCACCACATCCGCCAGCAACCCCTTGATCACACCGGCGCTGATGGTGGCCAACTCAAATTCGGCCAAACGACCGTGGGCTGTGATCTCCACGTCGCCAATGCCCTGCGCGCCCAGCAATTGCTTGAGAAAACGACCCAGCCGCTCGGACAGGTCGATGTAGGGCACGAGGAAATCGAGATCCTTGGGCGGAATGATCGGTGCGTTGACGGCGTAGCGAGCCGGTCGGTCATTGAGGATGTCGAGCACTTGCAACGCCACGTCTTCGGCGACCTGCGCCTGGGCCTCGACGGTGCTGCCGCCCAGGTGGGGCGTCAGAATGATCTTGTCGTTGGTGCGCAACGGGCTGTTTGCGGCCAACGGCTCGGAGGCGAAGACATCCAGGGCCGCGCCGGCAATTTGGCCGCTTTCGACCGCCGCGACCAGTGCGGCCTCGTCGATGATGCCACCGCGAGCCACATTGAGGATACGCGCTGTCGGCTTCATGCGCTGCAACTGAGCAGCGCCGATCAGGTTCTCGGTCTGGCTGGTCAGCGGCACATGCAGGGTCAAGAAATCGACCTGAGCAAGCAGGCTGTCCAGATCGGTCATCAGTTGGACGCCCCGCTGGCTGGCATATTCAGCCGTGACATAGGGATCAAAGGCCATCACATTCATGCCCAGCCCCTGGGCGCGGCGCACCACTTCTTGGGCAACGCGGCCCATGCCCACCGTGCCCAAGAGCTTGTCGCGCACTTCAACGCCCATGAAGTTGCTCCGTTTCCACTGGCCGCCACGCACATGCGCATCCGCCAGGGGAATGTTGCGGGCCAGGGCCATCAGCATGGCGATGGTGTGCTCAGCCGCCGCGACGACATTGCCAGTCGGCGCGTTGACCACTATCACGCCAGCCTGGGTCGCGGCATCGATGTCGATGTTGTCGCGCCTACGCCGGCGCGCGCCACCACCCGCAAGCGACGTCCCGCGCGGATCAGGTCCGCGGTGACGTTCGTGCTGCTGCGCACCAGCAGCGCATCGTAGTCGGCGATCAGCTCCAGCAATGCCTCGTGGCTGAGGCCGGTGCGCACGTCCACCTCGATATCGGCGGCAGCATGCAATGGCGCCAGGCCACTTTCATCCAGAGAATCGCTGACAAGAACTCGAAATACGGTCATGAAAGGGTCTCAGATCCAATCGGATAAACCGACGTTACATGCTCTCGGGCGCACGGATGCCCATCAAATGCAGCACCTTGGCCAGCACGATTCGCGACGCTTCGCAAAGCAGCAACCGCGCCCGGCTCTGGTCAAGTTGATCCGGCTCGATCACCTTGCAATCTCGATAAAAGGCGCTGAAGCTCTTGCCCAGGTCGATGGAATACTGGGTCAGGTTGTGGGGCGACAGCTTCTCCACCGCTTGCTCGATCTGCTCTTCCAGTTCAAGCATTTTGCGCAACAGCGACAGTTCTGACGGATGGCTCAAGAGCCGTAGCAGATTGCCTCTCTCGGCTGCATCAAGCCCGAAGAGCTTCAAATCGATCTCCTCGGCCCGGGTCAGGATCGAGCAGATGCGGGCATGGCTGTATTGCACATAGAAGACGGGGTTCTCGTTGGTGGCGGCGATGGCCAGATCCAGGTCAAACTCGATGGTGCTCTCTGGGCTGCGGGTCAGCAGATTGAAGCGCACGGCATCCGAGCCGACTTCGTCGACCACGTCGCTGGCAGTCACCAGATTGCCGGCTCGCTTGCTGAGTTTGACTTCCTTGCCGTCTCGCACCAGATTGACAAAATCATGCATGACAATCACCAGCCGGTTGGGATCGAGGCCAAATGCCTCCATCATGGCCGCCATGCGAGCAACGTGGCCCTGATGGTCGACGCCCCAGACATCAATCACCCGATCGAACTTGCGCACCAGGAATTTGTCGTAGTGATAAGCGATGTCGGCGGCAAAGTAGGTAGGGCTGCCATCGGATTTGATGACGACCTCGTCCTTCTCGTTTTTCGGATAATTGCTGGCCTTGAACCAGACGGCCCCATCGTGTCGGTCGAGTTCCCCCCGTTCATCCAGATAGTCAAGGGCTTGTACGACCAACCCCTGGTCGTGGAGGGTCTGTTCGCTGAACCAGTTGTCGAAGGTGACATTCATCTTGCCCAGTTCAGTCCGAAGTGCGTCGACCACGATGCCTCGACCAAGCGCCTGGATCTCGTCCACAGCCGCCTGTCTGTCCATAGCAAGGAATCGGTCGCGTTCAGCATCCAAGAGCTGCTGAGCGTACGCGATCATGTATTCGCCCTGATACCCATCCTCCGGGATAGGCACATCCTGGCCGAGCAACTGCGCGTAGCGCGCATAGAGC
>JAAUPU010000297.1 GCA_012032975.1 Caldilineaceae bacterium
GTAGCAGGTGACTCTCCGTGAGATATTGTTTACGCTGGCTTATGCGGCCTGGTGGGGAGTAGGTGGGTGGCTGCTTGGAGCCGGCGTCCGTGAAGTGTTTGGGGCGGATGTGGCGCTGGTCTGCGCGATGGGAAATATCATTGTGGGGCTATTATTTTTGTTGCCGGTGGTGTCGGATGAGCGCCGGCGACGCTCGTTTTACGATGGGCCGCGCGGGCATGAACGCTCTGACATTGGGATTGGCCTATTGTGGGCGTTTCCATTTGCGCTCTTGGTGTGGGGTCTGCTCTGGTGGTTGCTGGGCCGGCTCGGTTAGGAGGCGCAGGGCGCGGCGAAGGTCGAAATAAGCCGGCGCGGCAAAGAGCGGGAGGACGAACAGAAGCAACTGTAAGGCAATATGCCAGCCAGGGGCAGTGAAATAATAAGCGCGCGGTTCAATGTGAGAGAAGAATTGGGTGTAGGTGTAGATCCAAACCACGGCCAGGATCAGCATAATGCCTAACGTGACCAGCGCGGGGAATAAGAGACAAAAGAGCTGCTGGCTGCGCGTCAACACTTCACCGGAGCGGGCGACCACTGCGCCCTCTTGACGGGTGTAGCGTCTGCCAATGAGCCGGTAGGCGGCAATATGGAGCAATTCATAGGCACTGAGCCATTGGCGTCCGATTTTAGTCCACATGGCGACAGTATAGCATAAACAGCGCCCCGGCGTCACGATGCAAATTCCGGAGGAGGTATTCAGACGCACCGGGCGAAAATTGCCCGTTGACAGGGTTGACAGGCGTAGAAACATGGCTATACTAGCATACTCAGATACGTATGCAAATAATAGTCAAGGGGGCGATAGATGATCCAGACACCACAAATCGAGCCAGTAACCAATATGGTTCGTGATCACAAAAGCATTTTGGCAAAGCTGAAGAAAGGCCCGGTCTTTCTGGCCCAGCGCAGCAAGCCGGCTGCGGTTGTCGTTGCGCCGGCGCTTTGGGATGAGATGACCGCCGAGTTGGCGCGCTTACGCAGAATGGTAGCATTTGACCGCCAGTTCGCAGAGATGGACGCTGGCAACGTCGAAGTGTTCGACATCAGCCAGGCCCCGGCATAAGATGCGCATCGAGATGCCAGCGCCGGTTATGGCTTGGTTGCGCACGCTGGGGCCAGAAGGGCGGCCATTGTGGGAAGCAATCGAGCGTCTACGCAACAATCAGACGCCACCGGAGGCCATCGCGAGTGAAGAGCGCCCAGGGCGCTATGAACTGCACATCCGCATAAGCCAGCATGGGTATTGGTTGGCCTGGGAAATCCGGCAAGATAGGGGCGAAACCGTCATCCGAGTGGTGTTGATTGAGGAAAATTGATAGTTGCCTCTATAGAGCAAAGAAACGGTTGTAACCCATTCAAATCAGGAGGACGAGGATGATTCAAGTGCCGCAAATTGAGCCGGTCTCTAATCTCATTCGGAACTATCTGGCTATCTTAGCCAAGCTAAAAAATGGGCCCGTCTTTCTGGCCCAACGCAGTGAACCGGCCGCGGTCCTGGTCTCGCTGGCTGAGTGGACTGAGATGGCCAATCGTCTGGCGCAACTAGAGGGATTATTAGCCTCTAAACGCGTAGTCGCGGCTATCGACCGCGGGGAGATGACAACGATCAAACACGACGATCTCGTCAAGCTTCTAGCGGAGAAGCGGGCCAATGCCACTATGGGAAATTGAATATAGCGCTGAGGTAAAAAACTACTTCATCGACAGCGGTGCTTATACCGGCAATCTGTTGGGCGAAATCGAACGCCTACGGTATGCGCCCGATGGCCTGCCAGCAGAAGAGAAGAAGGGGTACAGTTTCACCCCACCGGCTGACGCTATCAACGTGGATAAGAAATGAGCAACATAACCCATCTTATGTATCTGTTTGGATGACGCTAACTTGCCTTAGCATACCCTGACTAATCGTTGTGAACCAGCCTTCGCATAAGTTACTGTGAAACTTTGTAGGGTATTCGGTGGGCGTAGACTGTGATTGTAGTGTTAGCCGCCGGCTGTAGCCCAAATTTCTCCAATCGTCTCCCTGGATGGGCGCTTTTCTAGGATGAGTTGGCGTATCCGTGCCACCTGCGGATCAAATACGCTGCCCGCTACGGCCACCACATTTCTCCTTGACAATCCAGTGTAACCGGTATAGACTCCTGTTCAAACCGTAAACACTGTACAGTTTGAACAGGAGGCCACAAATGGCAGTCAAAACATTTGGTAGTGAAGAAGCGCGCAATCGTTTTCGAGCCGTGATGGAGTCCGTCATCGCCGGCTATGAAGTCATTGTGGAGCGTTACAATCAACCGGCTGCTGTGGTGGTCGGGTACGACAAGTGGCAAGCCACTTTGCAGCGTCTGCACGAACTCGAGTTGCTCCATGAAGTCCGCCGCGTCAAGCAGGGCGTGGCGAATGGTGAAATTGGGACGATCTCGCACGACGACTTGAAGCGCCAGCTACTAGAAAGGCGCGAGCATGTGGCAGCTTGAGTATAACGCAGAAGTCGCGCAATACTTCTTCGACAACGATCCTTATACTTTCCCACTGCTGATTCGGATTGAAGAACTAAAATTTGAACCGGACGCGATTCCGCCCGAAGTTGCACACCGCTGGACGGCGAACCAGGTGTTTTCATGTGGATCGTATTGGATCATCTCGTGATTTATGAGAAAGTTGTCGCGGAGAACAGGTTATTTATCCTCACGATTAAGCCGCTAGAAGTTGAATAAAGGGACACGGAGATAAGGCCCGTCACGAACCACCACAAACGCGGGGTCGATATGGGTTGCCACATGGTGCGCGGGCCGCGCAGTGAGCATCTTTCTCGCTCACGGTCGGCGTGCTAATGGGTACATCAAGGGCGGCTTGCATCTGCAGCGACTACAAAGCGACGGCGATTTCTCGCACAAGTTCATTCAAGTCGCTGCTGTGACTGTAGTATACAATACTTTCTTGGTCAAAATCTAGTGCTTTTAAGCTCGATTCTTCACGAATTTCTTGGTTACGAACCACAAAGCGGGCCTGGTTGCCGCGCGCCAGCCGAAAAAAATCAGGCACGCGCGGGTCATTCTCGACGCGTTTCAGCGTGGCCGTACTACAAGGGACAACGATGCAGATGGCCCTGTCCGCTAACGTCATTGCCTCACCGAGCGTCAGATCCGCTGTCAAAACCAAACCATAGCGCCCGCCAGAAGATTGACCGTGCAAACCCACCACCTTGACCAATAAGCCCGCCCGGCGCAACTCCGTTATAAAAGTGACCGCCGTCGCTTCCTCAAAATTATCGCCCCACAAAATGAAGATGTAATAAGACCTTGTTGAGTGTGCTGTTGGGTGTGCTGTTGGGTGTAATTGTTGGATAGACATCTGTTGTATCCTCGATGATCTCTAACTAATCCAAATGAGCGGCTCACCACCTCATCGTAACGCAAATAATCTACCCTGATCTACTCACTACCTACAGGTTATCTAGTGCAATATGGCACAAATAAGCCATTAGCTTTCGTAATCGTAATCAGCCAGAGAGGCGATTATGATTAGGATTACGATTATGATGATGATTATGTTGTCATGGTCGTAACGGGCAATCTATCTGAAACCTATGCGGTGCCTCTGACACTCATTGTTTCATCTCTTCACCTATGCTATGCTATCGCTAGTTTGCCCCCATACCCAGATCCCCGCGAGCGCAATAGCAATGTGAATGGAAAAAACGATGAACCACAGTCAGAGTGTCGAGCCGCCCAACCTGGCGCGCAATGTCCGTCAGGCGCTGAAACAATGGCATGGGCCCAGCCACAGCGCCAGCCCGCTGGCCGATCTCTATCTCTTTCGCCAGGCTGAACGCACAGCCCATACCAACCCGCGCCAGGTGACGAATCAGCTTTTGCTCAACGCCATTGAAGTCTTGCGCCAAACCCACGAAAGCGCCGCCCATCTCCTGCAAAAACGCTTTTTGGATCTGATGTCGATTATCCAACTGGCCAATCAGCTGAATGTGGCCGAAAGTACGGTCTACGGTATGCAGCGCGAGGCCATCGACCTGTTGACCGACACCGTGCGCAACCTGGAACAGGCAGCCAGCGCGGCGCAAAAGGCGCTGCTCGAACAACGGCTGCCGGCCGCAACCTATGTCCATTTGATTGGGGTGGATGAACAACTGGCGCATCTGCTGCCGCTCCTCACCGCGCCGCAGCCGCCCTGGGTCGTCGCCATTGCGGGCATCGGCGGCATTGGCAAAACTTCGCTGGCCCAGGCCCTGACTCGCCACTCGATCCAGCACGCGCTTTTTGATGAAGTGGGTTGGGTCAGCGCCCAACAGAGCCGGTTGACCGCAGGCGGCGTTATCCAGGCTGTGGAGAAACCTACCATAACCGCCACAATGCTGATCGAGAAGCTGCTCCAGCAATTGATGCCAGATGTCATCTTTGCCACCGGCGCTGCTGTCGAAAAAATGTTGGCCGCTTTACGCACACGGCTGAAAGCGACGCCACATCTGATCGTGATTGACAATCTGGAGACGCTGGCCGATGTTGAAAGTCTGCTGCCGACGTTGCAAGATCTCGCCAATCCGACCAAGTTTATTCTGACCTCGCGCAAAAGTCTGTATATCGAGCCGGCGATCTATCATTTTCTGGTGCCCGAACTGAGCGAGCGCGACGCCCTCAAGTTGATCCGCCAAGAGGCGCAGTGGAGCAATTTACCGGTGTTGGCCGAAAGCAGCGACGAGGTGCTAAAGCCGATCTACCAGACGGTGGGCGGCAATCCACTGGCCCTGCGCCTGGTCGTCGGGCAAACCCATATCCACACGCTTGAATCCATCCTCTACGACCTGCGCATGGCGCGCGGCAGCCGGTTGAGCAGCTCTACACCTTTATCTACCGCCACGCCTGGGAGAGTTTGGATACCGTGAGCCAACAAGTGTTGCTCGTCATGCCGCTGGCGAACCCGCAAGGCGACGATGTGGAATATCTTGCCGAGGTGGGGGATCTTGCGCTCGGTGATTTGCGCATGGCCTTGAACAAACTAGTGACGCTCAACCTGGTTGATGCCCGCGGCGGGCTGAACGATCGCCGCTTTAGCATCCACAGCTTGACGCGCACCTTCTTACACGAACAGATCGCGCGCTGGCTATAAAGTAGGACAGCGCGGCCTAAATAAGCGGCCTAAATAAGAGGACAGTTTTCGTGATCCTAATCGTAATCGTAATCCTAATCGACCAGCGGAGCGATTGCGATT
>JAAUPU010000298.1 GCA_012032975.1 Caldilineaceae bacterium
ATCTACACGTCAAGGATCCGGTTGTCTTCGACCGGCCCGACGGCACAACCGCCATGATCTTCTGCTCGCATCCGTTCGTCTGGTCGTCCAGCAACACGGGGCTGGCGGTGCGAAGTGCTGGGGACGCGAAATTCAAGGTGGAATCCTGGGAGATGGTAGCGCGAGGCGCGACGTGGGACGTGGCGGCCACACGCATCACAGGTCAGCTCAGCGTGCCAGCCGTGGGTCTCTTTGCCGACGCTCCACCGGCCTCGATCTATTTTCTACGACGGGGCCGAATGTCTGCGCTCTCACGAAGAAAATCTGCGCGCCAGCAGTCGTCCACGGGGTTACAGTTGCGAAGAGATCGGCGGCGCTTTCTTTGGTTGGGACGGCGAATTTCCCAGGGTGGAACGACTCTCCGAGCTTTTTCCGCTTTTTCGTCTCCCCGTGGGGAACGGGGAGCAGTCGTTACGCCGATGTCTTGGCCACCGGGCGAGGTCTGTTCGCCAGTTGGGAGCAGGCACAGGCCGACGGTTCGCAACCGCTGGTGGGCAACTTTTTGGAGATGGAACGGGTGGATCACCTGCTGGGGAAGAGCGGCTGACGACTTGCCAAACGCAGAATCTGTCCGCGGATCTCACAGAACCTATCTGTGAGATCCGCGCAATCTGTGGACAGATCGAGCTTTAGAATTTCTACGGCTGCGCGAGCAACTGATCGACCGCGGCGGTCAGCTCGCCGAGGGTGGAAGCGACGACCACGTTGTTACAGAGCGGCGCGTACTCGCGCATGTCGCTGTCGCCGCTGCCCCACAACATGGGGTGCTCCGGGTTCAGCCAGATCATGCGTCGGCTGCGCCGGGCGATCCGGGCGAAAATATCTAGACGTGGGTTGTTGTAGTTGTTGCGTCCGTCGCCGACCACGATCACCGTCGTTCTGGAATCGATGGTGTCCAGGTAGCTGTGGGAGAAATTCTCCAGGCTGTAGCCCAGGTCCGTGCTGTAGTGACCGGGCGGCATCCGCACAAGCACCTGGTCGATGGCCTCGTTGGCCTGGCGGCCGACAAAATCCGGCGTAATATATTCCAGGTGGTCGATGAAGGCAAAGGCGTGGGTCTTGGTCACCAGATCCTGCAAGGCATAGACCAGGCTCAGCATCAGCTCGGAGCAGTAGCGCATGGAGGTGCTGATATCACAGACGACGACCAGCTTCGGCTTGAGCCGGTAGTCGCGGTGGCGAACATCCAAAGGCACGCCCCCGTGCTTCAGGTTCGCCCGGATGGTGGCTTTGGCGTCGAGTTGACCATTCTTGGCCCGCTTCTGACGCAGCGCAATCCGGCTGCGTAGACGGTTGGCCAGCCGGCTCATCTCCTTGCGCAGCCGGTCCATGTCGCGGTCGCTCAACCGGCCAAAAGGGCGATCCAACAGATCGTCGATGCTTTCACCTGGCTCCTGCTCACTCATGTTCTCTGCAATGCGCTGGCCTGCGTATTGACGCAGTTGCTCCTGCATCGCCTGCTGGTTGGCCTTGATCAGATCGCGGAACTGGTCGAGCCGCTGCTTGTTCAGCCCCATCTGCTCCAGCAACTCCATCATCTGCTTCATCGCATCCTTGACTTCGTCGAACTTCAGCGCCCGCATCATGCGTCGCGCCATCCATTCCCGATAGCGCAGGTCGTCTTGACGATTCAGCCCAGTCATCTGTCCCAACTGGCGCAATTCTTCCTCGCTCAACTGTTCACCACGCAGCAGCTTTTCCATCATCTTGCGTAGATGCTCGTTGAACATGCGCAGCGCCTGGGCCAACATCTGCGCCTCTTCCGGCGTCATGTCCTCGGTCAAGTCCATCATCGGCGGCGCGTCGCTGCTGTCGAAAAAGAGCGGGAAGATCTCCTCGAAGACGGGCAGGCTCTCCACGTTCTTGACCAGGGTCGCACGCAGACTCAGCTTGAAGTTCTCCCGATCCTGCACACCCATGTCTTCGACCGCGCGAAACGCATCGGCGCTCTCTGCCATACTGACGCGCACACCCCCCGCGCGCAACGCTGCCACAAACTTGATCATGCGGTCTTCCATAGCGGCTCTCCTCTGCCAACCCTAATCGCGCCAGCGAAGCTGACCGTACTCATCATCGTCCAGTTTCACACCCCTGCTAGAGACATTCATGCGTCGCCGAACTTTTTGCAGGTCCGACTCATGCTTGAGCAGCACGCTCATGGTGTTTTCGAGCGTGGTCGCATCCAGCGATTTGGCGTTGAGCGCGACCAGCGACTTGGCCCAATCCAGGGTTTCGCTGATGCTAGGCGACTTGCGCAGGTCCAGCTCGCGCAGCGCCTGCACCAGTTGGACCGCCTGTTCGGCCAGTTTGGCGTTCAGTTCGGGCACCTTGAGACGCACCACCGACAGTTCCTGCTCGACGCTTGGATAGCCGATGAAGAGATAGAGACAGCGTCGCTTGAGCGCCTCGCTTAGCTCGCGGGTGTTGTTGCTGGTCAACATGACCAGGGGGCGATGGACGGCGTGCAGCGTACCCAACTCTGGCACGCTGACCTGGAAGTCGCTCAACACCTCCAGGAGGAACGCCTCGAACTCTGCATCCGCGCGGTCGATCTCGTCGATCAGCAGCACAGTGGGTTCGGGGCTTAAGATCGCGCGCAGCAGCGGTCGTTGAAGCAGAAAACGCATGGAGAAGAAGACGTCCTCCTCGGCGGCCAGCCGGTCTGCCGCCTCTGCCAGGCTGCCGGTTCCGGCGAAGGTCTCCTCCAATTTGCCGCGCAGCAGTTGAGTGTAGAGCAGCTGTTTGGCATATTCCCACTCATAGAGCGCCTTGGTCTCGTCCAACCCTTCGTAGCATTGCAGACGAATCAACTCGCGGCCGGTAGCAGCCGCCAGTGCCTTGGCCAACTCGGTCTTGCCCACGCCAGCCGGTCCTTCGGTCAAGAGCGGTTTGCCCAATTGCTGGCTAAGATAGACTGTGGTCGCGATCTCGTCGCTGGCGATGTATTGCTGTTCGCCGACGCCAGCTTTAACCTCTGCCGGCGAAGCGTACTTACGATGAATGGTCACCGAAGGATCTCCTCCCTAATCTGGGGAAAGGCGGCTGATCTGGCGATGATCGGTCCACGAGGATGCCAACGATCGCCGGTGTGGTGGCTCGCTGCGCGATTGAGGACGATGGCGGGTAGAGCAATGGCAAAACGAAGTAGATATCAGCCGACAGCAAAGAACGGGTGAAACTGAGCATAGAGCACCTCAGTTTCTTCAGTCTACATGATAGCAGCAGCTTTGTAAATCAACTGTGATCATACCCCGTTTGTTCCGCCCTACTCCGGCTTGCGCTTGAGGGGGCGCCGGAGAGAACGCCTTGGTTTCAAGAGAAAAGATGGACTATACTAACCAGATGGTCGCCGCGCTGGAGCTTTGGCAGCCCAATTTCTCCAGATAGGAACCTTGATTGAAAACACACAAAGCACATGGAATACACATGGAGCACACACAAGAGATGATTAATCCACAAAAAATGGTCGAGTTCGCTCAGGCCATGGTGCAACACCCTAGCTTGAGCGGCGAAGAGAACGCAGTGGCTGCGCGAGTCCAGCTAGAAATGACGGCGCTTGGCTTCGACCATGTCTTGATGGACGAAGTCGGCAACGTGGTCGGCGTCGTCGAGGGCGCACAGCCGGGCAAGACGCTGCTCTTCGACGCACACACCGACACCGTCGGCGTGACCTCGGCGGTGCCGTGGCAACGCGATCCGTTTTGTGCCGACATTGTAGAGGGCAGCCTCTTCGGGCGCGGTGCAGCAGATATGAAGGGAGCGCTGGCGGCAATGGTCCACGCGGCGGGTGCGATGGATCGTCGTCAACTCTGTGGGCGGGTTGTGGTCAGCGCATCGACCATGGAAGAGGTGCTGGAAGGGGTCGCGCTGCGCGTGGTGATGGAACGCTTCCCGCCCGACTTTGTTGTGATCGGCGAAGCCACTGGCCTCAATCTGGCGCGCGGCGGCCGCGGGCGCGCCGAGGTTCATCTGGAAACGCTGGGTCTGCCATCGCACTCATCCGCACCCCATTTGGGCCACAACGCGGTTCTCGACATGGCTCCGCTGATCCTGGCCATCGACGACATCGTGCTGCCCGAAGACCCCCTCATGGGGCCGGCCATTCTGGCGCTGACCGACATCATTTCCGATCCCTATCCAGGCAATTCGGTCATCCCCAGCATCTGTCGCGCGACCTATGACCGTCGTCTGCTGCCAGGAGAAAGCGCAGCCGATGTGCTGGAAGCGATCACGAGCTTGCCCGCGGCCATCGACATCCGCCTCAACGCGCGGATCGCCCATGGAGAGTATTCGGCGTTCACCGGCAAGCGATTGGGCTGCGAGAAATTCTTCCCCGCCTGGCTCTTTCCAGAGGATGAATGGCTGGTGCAACGAGCGCTCCACGCGCTCCACGGCATCGGCCACGCGCCAAGATTGAGTACCTATCGCTTCTGCACCAACGCCGCGTACAGTGCTGGAATCGCTGGCATCCCGACCATCGGCTTTGGCCCCGCCACCGAACATGACGCCCACGTCATTGATGAGCGGCTCAAGCTGGACGACCTCTTTGCCGCCGCCGCAGGCTATCAGGCCATCATCGACAGTGTGTTGGGCGAAGCCGCATGACACATGACTCGCTGCGCCCCATCGACCCGATGGGCGCGCAGTCGATCGTCGGTTGGCGCTACACCGGGCCATACTCGTTCTACAACACCGACCCGCAGAGAGCAGCCGCAACCTTGGACGAATTCCTGAGGCCTGAGCTGGCCTATCACGGCGTCTACGACAAGAAGGGGGCGCTGATCGGTTTCTGCTGCTTTGGGGAGGCTGCCCGGGTGCCCGGTGGCAACTACAGCGAGATCGGAGCTTTGGATATCGGCCTGGGTCTGCGGCCAGACTTGACCGGGAAGGGACTCGGCACCGATTTTCTGGGGGCAATCCTGGGGTTCGCAGAGGTGCGTTACGCGCCGACCTCGTTTCGGGCGACGATTGCCCTCTTCAACCAACGTTCGCGGCGGCTCTTTGCGCACGCCGGATTTGAGGAAAGGGCGCGCTTCTTTGCCGATAACTAGGTCGCATCTGAATTCGTGGTGACGGTTCGATCGCCCAGGCAGTGACCGGGCAGCGAGCTACGCGCGGCCGAGGCTCACGCGCGTCTCCGAATTTCCAATCAGAACATAGGCGAGCCAAGCCGCGCTCTCCGGTTGCGCATCCTGCAACGCTTTCCGCGCAAAGGCCAACGCTT
>JAAUPU010000299.1 GCA_012032975.1 Caldilineaceae bacterium
TGGCGTTGAGGCGACCAAGCGCCTGCGCCAGGATGCCCACCTTGAGCAGCAGCCCTATATCATCGCGATGACTGCCAACGTGCTACAAGCGATCGCGAGCATTATCTGGCCGTTGGCATGAATGACTATATCGGCAAGCCTGTGAAGGTAGAAGACCTGATCTCAGCTCTGGAACGGGCGAACCGTGGGGGTTCAGAGCACGGGGAAGGGCGTGGATAAATGCTGACGGAATGCTAATATTTTGTAGACGACTGTCTAACGCAAACCGACTAGAATTGAAGTCAAACAGTCTGATCAGGCTGAACCGCCAATTGTTCCGATGATTTGGGTGTATCGACTCGCTGTACAGGAGGTATACACAATGACAGCTCTAACCCGATGGGATCCGTTTTCCGAAACCGTGACCATGCGCAACATGATGGAGCGGCTCTTTGACGAGCCATTCTTCCAGGCGCCCCGGCTGTGGGAGCGTAGCGAAGAATGGAACCTCGCTCTCGATGTGACCGAAGACGAGAACGAATTTGTCATCAAGGCATCGACGCCCGGTGTCTCGCCGGAGGATGTCGAGATCACGTTGAGCGACAACCTTCTTACCATCAAGGGTGAGATGAAGGAAGAGAAAGAGACCGAGGAAAAGAACTACCATCTGCGAGAACGGCACTACGGCAAGTTCATGCGCAGCATCACGCTGCCCGTGGCCGTCGAAGCGGACAGGATCGAAGCCGTCAACGAGAATGGTGTTCTGACCGTCCATCTGCCCAAGGCCGAGGCTGTGAAGCCGAAGCGGATCACGATCAAGCCGACCGTGAACGGCGGCTAATTTGACCTAGAAAGAGACCCGGTTTCTCCAAGAAACCGGGTCTCTTTTTGTCACCATCCTACCGCGCAGCCATCCTTGCGCGGCTCGCTGCCGCCGGTCAGGATACCCGTTTCCGGGTCGCGCAAAATGATCTGCCCGCCGCCAAAGCCGACGCGTCCAAAGCCGTCCACCGCGGCCAGGCGATGGCCACGACGACCTAGCTCCGCCATCGTCGCAAAGCTCCAGCCCTCCTCGATTGCCACCAGCCCACCAGCCTCCTGCGCACCCAGCCCAGCACTGGGACCGCTCAATTGCCAGCGCGGCACATCCAGCGCCATCTGCGGTGACATGGCCATGTCCACCATGTTGACCATCATCTGAAAGTGGCCCTGGGGCTGCATGTATCCGCCCATCACGCCGAAACTGCCGTGCAATTCGCCGGCAAAATCCCCCTCGCTGTAGACGCTCATGGCGGGGATGATGGTCTGATAGGGTCGCTTGTTGGGCGCCAGCGCATTGGGGTGCTCTGGCTCCAGCACAAAGAGCGCGGCGCGATTTTGCAGGCTGACCCCCGTTCCTGGCACCACCAGCCCGCTGCCTGTGCCCTCGAACAGGCTGTTGATAAAGCTGCACGCATTGCCGTCGCCATCGATCACGCTGAGATAGACGGTGTCCGATCCCGCCATCGGTTCGCCGTAGGGCACCTCTTGGGCGGCGCGCTGCATATCGATACGCTGCCGCCGTTCATCGGCATAGCTCTTGCTGACCAGCTCTGAAAGTGGAATCTTCGAGACGCGTGGGTCGCAGACCCATTGCTGGGCATCGGCAAAGCCCAGCCGCATACATTCGATCATCACGTGCAGCCGGTCCACCTCGGACATGTCGGCCAGATCGTAGCCGGCGGCCAGGTTCACGGCGATGATCGCAGCCAGTCCCTGGCCATTGGGCGGGCATTCGTAGAGGGTGACGCCCCGATAGTCCGCGGTGATCGGCTCGTCCCATGTGCTGACATGGGCGGCCATATCCGCCGGGGTGATCCAGCCGCCATAGCGTTGCACATGTTTGCTGAGTTTGGCTGCAAAATCGCCCTGGTAGATATACTCCTTACCCTCGGCGGCGATGCCGCGCAGAGTCTCGCCCAGGTGGGATGCGCATCCATTCGCCTGGCCGCGGCGCACGCCCATCGATGAGCAGCTCGCCCCCGCTAGGCTGTTCGGGTCCGTTGTCCAGGTCGCGCTCTGCCAGCCCGGTGCACGACGCAGTTTGTCCACCCCGCCGGCCCACCCCGTGGCGATGATCTCGCTGACAGGATAGCCATGCTCCGCGGTCCAGATCGCTGGCTGTAGGACGTCCGCCAGACCCATGTTGCCGTGACGTTGGAGTAGATCGCTCCATCCTGCAACCGTGCCTGGCATGCTGACACTGTGGCCTGTGTAGCGGGGCATTTTCGTATAGCCCAAGGCGTGGAGGTCGGCAATCGACGCGGCCGATGCGGCTCGACCGGAGCCATTGAGCGCGCTGACTTCCTTGCGCTTGGCGTCCCAGTAAAGCGCGAAACAGTCGCCGCCGATGCCGGTGGAAGTAGGCTCGACCACGTTGAGCATGGCCGCAGTGGCGATGGCTGCATCGGCCGCGTTGCCGCCGGCCTGCAGAATGTTGAGGCCAGCCTGTGCGGCCAGCGGCTGACTGGTCGCGACCATGCCGCGCATGGCGCGCACATTGCTACGACGAGAGCGGAACAGTGCATCGAATTTCATACGTTCTCCTGTGGGTGTGTGGCGGTTGAGGCGTCTTCAAGAGCTATCCAGAGGGTGCGCAGATCGCGCAGAAAATTTGTGGATGCTCTTTCGTTGCGATTTGGCCTTCTCTGGAATAGAACCACCGTTGACCTGAGCGGTTGTGCGCTTCTCTGGTTGGCTTCGGCGATGTGGACCCTGACCACGGATTGCAATCGGTCCGAATCCATCATATCGGAGCGTGCGCAGGCTGTAAAATCGCCGCGCTGCGGATACCTGAATCTTGATGGCCAAATCGCGCCATCTTTGGGTGAATTTCCACCAGTACGGTAGACTATCCCATACCATGAGCTTTCTCATCCAGTACGTTGCGACGTACGCTCCCCTGGATCTACGCGGTCTGTGGGTTGACCGCACTCTATCAGATTTACCGGGTCTGGCAGGTGCGCATCGAGCGCCGCCAGGCCGTCTTTTCGTTGGAGCGTGAAAAGGCCATGCGGGACATCTACAATATCTTCACCATCGCCATGCTCTTGCTGATCACCATGGGAGTCACCTATTTTTTTAGCAATACGCTGGCCATCGCGGTCGAGCCGCTGGTCAGCGAGGCCTTGCGACCCACGCCGGGTGTTCCCTTCGTGCCCACGCCGACCAGCACGCCGCTGCCCTCCACGCCAACGCCCACGATCACGCCGACGCCCGGCGAAGCGCTTGCCACCGCGACGCCCTTTGAAACGCCTGCCGGCCTGGAAGAGACAGCGCTTCCGCCGACACCGACGCCTGTGCCTGCGCCTGTGGTCCAGGCGCCCAGTTGCCCCGACCCGCGTTCGATCATCCGAGCGCCGGGCGTCAATCAGAATGTCTCCGGTGCGATCAGCGTGGTCGGCACGGCCAGCCACAATGAGTTTCAATATTACAAAGTCGAATTTGCCCCGGGCGCCAACGCGGCTGGCGGCTTTGTCTATCTGGGAGGCGGCAACAGCCAGGTATTTGACAGCACGCTGTTGGGATTCGACACGAATTCGCTGGGCAACGGCGCGTGGACCTTGCGTCTGATCGTGGTCGATCAGACGGGCAATTTCCCGCCTCCCTGCCAGGTGACCATCAATGTACAGAACTGAGGCGGGATCCTAATGGCGCATAAGTTTCGCCTCGAAACGCTGGTCATCATGACCGTGCTGATCTTCCTGATCCTGATCTTGGTCTACAACGCGGGTCTGGCCCGCGGTCGGCTGCGCGCCAACGAGCGTCTACAAATGTTGGAAGCCCAGCTTGCCGCAACCCTCTCGGCGACGCCTTCGCCTACCTTTACGGCTGACCGAGACCGCCACACCGACGCCGACCGATCCCCCACCAACACGCCGACGCCGACGCCGTCCCACAACGCCCACCTTTACGCCGACGCCGACGACTACACCCGCCTCTGCGCAGGAGTGGGCCGAACGTTTCTACGCCACCGCGCTCGATGCGCTCAACACCGTGGCCGGGGCTGGATTTCGACCCGAGCCGCGCCGAGTCGCTCTTGCGCTCGGTGGCGCAGGAGCAGCTGCTGATCTTCGTGCCGGCCGCATATGCACAACTGGATGCTGAAGGTTGGGCCGCCCTGGTGACGCCGCGCACGGAGAATGGTGAGACGTTGCCGGTCCTGTTCTGGCAGGACGCCAGCGATGGCAACCGAATCCGCGGGCAGATCTTGCTCGATGCCTTCTCCGGTGTGAATCGTGGGCGCGGCGGCGCTGCACTGTTGGGCGGTCTGCAGCACGGGATCATGCGCAGCGACCTGTTGGGTCGTCTGCATCTGCTGCTGGTCGAACAGATCGCAGGCGAAGCCACCGTCACAGCCTATGTGCTTTCACAATCCGACCGCAGCGCCGACTTCGATCTGTCGTGGTCGGCCGGTGGGGAGAGTGAGTGGCCGACGCCCGTCCAGGCGGGTCAGATCGGGCTGGTCGAGAGCGAGGCTGGCTTTCTGCCCGACATCGAAATTCTGGCCCCGTTGCCACAAAACAGCGCATTGCGCGCCCGCTTGCAGGCGCCACAGACCTTTATAGAACGGGCGCCATTTGCCCGCCAGCAGACGCTGACAACCTGGCGCTACAACGGCGGCAGCGCGCCTGCATCCGCTGGCGAAGGCTACGAACTGAGTGACGCGCGCCTGGTGGCGACGCCGCTGACGACCTTGGCGCTCTTGCTCGATCGGCTGCAACAGGGCGATGTCAACCAGGCGTCGGCCTACGCCACCCGGTTCGATCTGCTCCAGCGGGCCTTCGACCTGGGTCTTGGTGAGCCTGCGGACTGGCTGGCTTTTTATTTGGATGGCCAGAATCAGCCCAAATTTGGCGATGAAGTCACCCAGCGGATTCGTTTTTTTGACAATGCGGAGCGCAGCCGTTCGTTCGACGCGCTCTTCGAGGTGGACGCAGAGGGGCTGCACCGCGTGGCATCGTTCGAGCCAGCGCCTGCCTATGAAGGCGTCGATCTGGTGACGCCTGCGCCGCCGCGCCCCTGGCGGCCCAGGCCCAGACCCCGCCCAAGGTCGTGATCAGCGAATTCGTGGGCGTGCGGCCGCGTTCTTTCCGGGCGGCAAGGAAGCCCGGTTCGTCAATGCCGTGCTGGACCATATCGCGCGCGAGGTCCGGCCCGAGGGGTTCTGAGGTGCGGCGCACGGACGCTTGCGCCAGTGCTTGAACTGTCCGC
>JAAUPU010000300.1 GCA_012032975.1 Caldilineaceae bacterium
GCAATACAGCATCCTGGATCGTGTCAGACTCAAGGAAGCGGCGCCGCCCAGAACGACGGTGCTTCTCAATGCGACGGATGCATTCGAGAACATGGTTCAGAAAGACTCGTTCATCTCTCACAGAGGCACCGCCTCCTCAAGCACATGTTCGCGTAGATAGGGATTCAGACCTGTGTCGGTCACCACATGACTCGACGCCCCCAATTCTCGCTCCAGTTCAAGGATCAGACCCGCCGGAAACCACGGGGCCGACCGTCTCCCCGCGCCGAACGAGTAGGTCAATATCGCTGTCGGGATGATCTTCACCGCGCACGACTGACCCGAAGACCCGAATGTCATAAGCGCCGTGCTTGGCGGCAATCTGGATGACCATCGGTCGCTTTGCCTTGAGAAAAGAGAACGTATCCATCTGATGCCTCTGTCT
The DNA here is from genome assembly GCA_012032975.1 of Caldilineaceae bacterium. Next base: position 425 of record JAAUPU010000300.1, read on the forward strand.
TTGCTCACTCCATCCTTGCGCCGGCTGGTTACCGCCCAACGCCCAAAATCAGGCGATTACGGGTTGGCGAAATATACCAACAATCACCAGAATGATTGTGGCCGAAACGACTTTCAAGAAAGCCAAGATTAGTAATTCGCCTGCATTGTGATGTTATATGGCATTTGGTTTAAGATTTAATTAATTTTGATATACTTGCGAGATAAGAGACTGATGACGGTTGACTTTTTAAGATTTGCCGTTTCTCATTCCATAAATTTACGGCTTCTGCAAGAAATGGCCCCGCAATAGAAAGAGCTGATGCGCTGACTATACTGGCAGGCGATAAGCCTCCCAAAAATGATACCAGCGCACCTATTGCACTACCACCAGCGGTACTATACATAAGAGCCTTTGTAAATGACGGCAAAAACTTTGCTTCTAACATCTGACAAATCATTTTCCAGCTTCTTGAAATCTGTTTCCAGTTTTTGGATTATTTCAATTACCTCTTTATCATATCCGGCTGTTTCAGGGTCACTATCAATCACACGTAAGGCATCATCTATATCAACAATAAATTTATGACGCAGTTCTTGGGTTTCATTTCTAAATTTCATAATTTCGGCGAATGAAATCTTATCCATTTGCGAGATTGGAAAAAGGTCACCGAAATAGGCGAATAATCTCACCTTGTATAGTGGACCCCAATGTCAAGACAGCAGATCGGTGAAAATAAGTAAGAAAAAAAATCGGTGGCAAAATGCTCAATGCGGGCCGCCAGCGTCATTGACCCCTGAACTCGTGCGTGGTCGACTCCGTCGTCGGGGCTGGGGGAAGTGTGGGCAACTTGGCTTTATTGAGTTGTCCATGCTTTCCCTAGCCCAAACAGATACCGGAAAAATAGCACTCTGCCGGCGTTGCGTAATTGAGTGTCTGGTGGGGCCGCTCGCAGTTGTATAGATCAAAGTAGTGAGTCAGACCGATTTCAAGCGCAGGCACGGTGGCATATTCCTTGATATAAACGTCTTCATATTTGAGGGCGCCCAGAGGGCACCCGCAGAGACGCTCGATGAAAATGTTGTCCACGAAGCGGCCACGACCATCCATACTGACGGCCACCTCGGCATCTTCCAGTGCCTTGGTGAAGCACCGGGCGGTAAATTGGATGCCCTGATCGGTGTTAAAGACGGTTGGCCGGTTCATAATCAGAGCATCTTGCAGTGTTTCCAGACAGAAGCGAGCATCCAGTGTATTGGAAAGACGCCAGCCAATTACATAACGACTATACCAATCCATGATTGCGACCAGATACATGAAGCCTGTCGGCATCGGTATGTACGTGATATCCGCGCACCAGACCTGATTTGGCCTGGTCACAGCCAGATTGCGCAAAAGATAGGGGTAGATTTTATGCTCCGGCGATGACCGACTTGTCCTTGGTTTGGGATGGATCGCCTCCAGCCCCATGATGCGCATCAAGCGCTGAACCCGCTTGCGATTGATCTCATGACCCGGTTGACTCAGTTTGGCGGCAATGCGACGACTGCCCAAGAACGGCATCTTGAGATACAGCTTGTCGATACGCTGCATCAATTCCAGATTCTCTGCCGTCTCCATCGCCGGTTTGTAGTACCAAGTCGACCGGTTCAGTTCGAGCAGTTCACACTGATGCATCAAACTCAACTCAGAATGCACCGGCTCTATCAAGGCACGTTTATGTTCAGTCGACGAGGCAACTTTTTTTTTCAGCCACTCCAGGTCCATCTTGAGGCGACCGATTTGCTCATATAGGTCTGTCTGCAGCGCTTCTTGTTCACGCTCTTTTCGGTCATTGGCTGTGCTGAACACCGCCGCCCCCTCATCCAGCAACTGGCGCTTCCACTGGCTCACCTGACTTGGATGAATTTCGTATTTGGCCGCGATCCGGTTGACCGTCTCTTGACCTCTGGCCGCTTCCATGGCCACGTCGAACTTGAACTTGGCGCTGTGTCGTTTCCGTTTTTGTGGCATCTTTCTTCCCCTTTCCGGAGCAGTTGGTCTTACTTAACGAACTGTCCAGTTATTGGGGTCCATTATATCTCGCAGCGTGGCGCAGCCTATCGGCTGCTCATGCTCAGTGATAGTGGACGGTTCGAAATCAATCTGTCAGTTCCGTTGGTGGCTGAATATGAAGAAGTGGCCAAACGGATGCTGGAACAAACACAACTATCGGTGAGCGATCTGGAAGACATTCTGGACTATCTGTGCAAAGTGGGGAACCATAGGAAGATCTACTTTTTGTGGCGCCCGTTCTTGCCCGATCCAGATGATGATATGGTGCTGGAACTGGCTGTTGCTGCCCAATGCCAGTACATGGTCACATTCAATCAGGGGCATTTTGTGGGCAGCGAACAGTTTGGCATCGCGTTGGTAACACCACGAGAGTTTCTTGTACAAATCGGAGAGTTGTCATGACAACCGTCCAAATCAGCATTCCGGATTCGCTTCGGTCTGTGGTGGATGAAATCGTAAATCGAGAAGGGATGTCGTTTGAGCAGTTTGTGATGCTTGCCATTGCAGAGAAAGCGTCTGCCATCGCCACCGAAGACTATCTAGAGAAGCGGGCGCAGCAAGGAAGTAAAGACAAATTCCTGGCCGCTATGGGCAAGGTAGCTGATGTGGAACCACCTGATGAGCGAGATCGCATCTGTGCTTGACGACGGCTGCCCAACAGGGCCGTGCAGCCGACCGCGTGTGCTCGCTTTGTTGGCGACGCTGACGGGCTTCCCCGGCGGCTGACGACGGGCGTAAAAGCCGCGAAAGATTTGTTCGGCCGTGAAGTGAATGTTGTTTGCTTGGATTACTTCTAGTCGCGGGGCGACGAGTAATGAAAATCGTTACCCTCTCCCAATGGGACGCGCAGTGGTTTCTTCATTGGAGGGGTTGGAGGTGAGGATTATTTTCAAGAGAGATTTCTATGAGTGCTACTGTTAGGATTCTACTAACCTGTGCTGCCAGCGGTGTTGCTTGTGCTGTCATTGGCTTTTTCGTCTCTTTTCTGGCATTACTTCTTGATACCTCCGGCAATGATGCCTTGTCCTACAGCCTGCTTGCTACCGTTGTTTTCGCTATTCTGGGGGCGATTATTGGCTTTATTGTCGCCATTAGCCAGGTAGGCCCGCTGGTCGGTGGTCTCATTGGCTTTTCGTTTGTAGTTGTGATTACCTTGATAATGAATAATCCCAGGGCTATACTTCTGTCCATACTGATTGCTATTCCACTGGTTTCAGCCGGTGTGGTGGCGGCTTTATCCACAAAATTACTGTCCAGGTTCTAGCAGACCAAGGTATCCAATCGTTCGTTACAATCATTGACGCCGAAAACTGGACCACGCGCTAAAGTGCAAAATCGAAGACAGAATGACGCATGTGGAGGGAGAATCTGCTGGGGAAGCGATTACTATTCGATGGCCCCTCGGCAAGTAACGTCTGCCGCTGGCAGGCATCTGGCCTAAAGCAAGAGCCGACAAATAGTTCATTCGCCAGGATTGTTGACCGGTCAGCCTGGCATTCACGTCGAGAGATAGTTCGTTCGGCTTTGACTGTTTCAAATAGACGGAGACGATTGGTAAGGACGCCGCCTCGTACTCCGTGACCGCATCAGGCGCTTCTGTATCCAATTTTGGCTGCTCCCGACCACTCTCCTCCTGTTTCAACTTGCCCCTCGGCTATGGTAGGCTTGCCGCATAGAGTCGCTCGTTTCCCACCCACCGCAGTTGACATTCGCCAGTCGAGCAAGAGTTACCCCCAATACCCGCGCATCCTCTTGACCATTGTGATGGCGGTCGGATTTGCGCTCACCGTGCTGGCTGATACGCTTGTCGAACGCGGCAGCTCGCAGACGCTGCTTCTGTCGCTGGGCATCGCGCTGGCGATCTTCCCAGCGCTTGCACCACATCTGTTCAGAAATTGTCACGCAATTGTAGACTGTACGACAGTCGCGTCTGGTTGGGCGTGCTATCCTATTGAGCGGTCGCCTGCGAACTTCGAGGATGCAGCTTGATTGTGCGTGAAGGTGGCCAGGAGTGTGATAGAAAGTGATTCACTGTGGCAGATTGTGATGTATTGATCGTTGGCGCTGGACACAATGCGTTGGTCTGCGCCGGATACCTGGCCAAGGCCGGTTACAAAGTGATCATGCTTGAGCGGCGGCATACGGTCGGCGGCGCGGTGGTGACCGAGGAGATCGTGCCTGGCTTCAAGTTCGACCTGGGTGGCTCGGCCCACATCCTCATCCACCACACGCCGATTGTGGAGGATCTCAATCTCGCTGCCTATGGCCTGCGCTACATCGACGTGGACCCCCTCTTCTTCGCGCCCTTTCCAGATGGCAGCCACATCACCATCTGGAAAGACCTGGAGCGCACCTGCGAGAGCATCGCCCAAGTTTCGCCCGCCGATGCCGACGCGTACCGAAAATTCATCCACACCTGGCAACCACTGGCCAAGGGAATGGTGGGCAGCTTCCTTGAAGCGCCGACAGCCACGAACCTGGTAAAGAACCTGGCCATGAACACTGCTTCTGGTTCGGAGCGCTTCGAGCGGCTGTCCGACATCCTGCGCGGCTATGGCCAGGTGCTGCGCCAAAGCTTCAGCGACCCGCGCGTCCAGGCGTTGATCGGCTGATGGCGGCTCAATCTGGCCCGCCGCCGGGCGAACCGCTCTCCGCTCCCTTCGCACTCTGGCAACCCATGTATCACCACTCCGGTATCAGGCGACCAGAAGGCGGTTCGGGCATGTTGACCCAGGCGCTGGCGCGTATGATCCAGGCCCACGGTGGCCAGAT
>JAAUPU010000301.1 GCA_012032975.1 Caldilineaceae bacterium
CCGGCGTGATCACCAACACGGCTACGGTAACCTCGTCCATGCGCGACCCGCTCCCCGGCAACAACAGCGCCCAGGTCCAGGCGACGGTCGAGCGGCGCGCAGACCTGGTCGTGGACAAGAGCGTGAATGTCGCGGCCCCCAATGTGGGCGACACGGTGGTCTATTCCGTGAGTGTCCGCAACGTTGGACCGAGCGATGCCACCAGCATCGTGATCAGCGACACGCCGCCCATCAGCCTGACGGTGGTCGCGACTCACACCACCTCCACCGGCGGCTACAGTCCGGCCACGGGGATTTGGTCCGTTGGCAATCTGGTCAAGGGCGCCGAGGCCACGTTGACCATCACCGCGCTGGTGAACGCCGACACCTACGGCCAGGTCATCGTCAACCGTGCCGAGGTCACCGCGGTCGACCCGGCCGAAGACCCGAACCTGGGCAACGAAGCCGACGAGGCCGAGCTGCGCGTGGTGAGCGCGGACCTGGAAAATTACAAAGAGCTCCAACCTTACCGTCGCCAATTGTGGGCGATGCCATCAAGTTCACCGTCACCCTGACCAACCAAGGGTTGGTACACGGCCAGCAACGTGGTCGTCAGCGACACGATCCACTCCAAGCTCTCTCAGGTTCAGATCAGCACGACCGCGGGCGTCTTCATTGTCAATTCCTGGGTGTTGCCGTCGCTGGCCCCGGGCAACAGCGCCAGGCTGACCCTCTCCGCCGTGGTGACCGGTTCCGGCGCGCTGACCAATACCGCGCAGATCATTGGCGCAACCGATGGCAACGGCCTGCCGCTCTACGATCCGATCACAACGACCGGCAACATCGCATCGGTTGGTTTCCCGAACATTCCCGCGGCCGCCGACCTGAGCGTGGTCAAGACGACCAACGGCACCGACTTCCAGGTAGGTGATGTGGTCCAGTATCTGGTCCGCGTCACCAACAATGGACCTGACACAGCCACAAATGTCGTCCTGACCGACACCTTGCCGGCTGGGGTAGAGTATGTTTTCCACTTCGCGCCGCCGCCGACCAGCTACATCACCCAGACGGGACGCTGGTCCATCGGCACCCTGGTAAAGGGTCAAACGGTCGCCCTCACGCTGGGTGGGCGCTTTGGCACGTTGGCCGCGGGCAAGACCGTGACCAACACGACCGAGGGTCTAGTCGGCGACCAGGCGGACTGGTTCCAGGCCAACAACACCGGCGCAGGTTGCGGTGCGGGTGGCCGGCGCAGACCTGGCGGTCGCCAAGACGGTCAACAATCTCAAGCCCAATGTGGGCGATCTACTGCGCTATACGGTCGTCGTCACCAACAACGGCCCGACTGCGGCCTCCAGCATCGTGGTGACCGATCTCCTCTCCTCCTTGCTGACCAACGCCACCAGCGCGCCTGGCCCGGGCAACAGCTATCTCAACGGCGTCTGGACGGTCGCCGGCCCGCTGGCTCCGTCTGCCTCCGCCACGCTGGTGATCACGGCTGCGGTTGCGCCCGGTGCGGCGGGGCTGAACGTAGTCAATACGGCGATCGCGGCCGGCTCCAACCAGGTTGACCCGGTCGCTGGCAACAACAGTGCCACCGTCACCAGCACCGTGCAGAGCGCGGACCTGGCCATTTCCAAGTCGGTCAACATCACCCAGCCGCGCGAGGGCGGCCAGGTCATCTACACTCTCCTGGTTGAGAATGGCGGCCCGGACATCGCCACCAATGTGGTGATCACAGACTTGCTGCCGCTGAGCCAGCTGGATTTCGATTTCTGTAGCGCATCCAATACCTTCCCCTGCCCGTACGATGCAACCACCGGTCGCTGGACCGTGGGTACGGTGCTCACCGGCACCTCCAACGCGGTGATCCTGAACATCTTTGCCGCGGTCAAGACGGGGGCGGGTGGGACCGTGATCACCAACACGGTGCCGGTCAGCGGCGTCGCCGCCGACCAGGAAGACCCCAACCTGACCAACAACACCGCGTCGGCCAGCAGCACGGTCCAAGGCGCGGACCTGAAGCTGCTCAAGGTGGTCAACAACACCGCGCCCAATGTCGGCGAACTGATTCGCTACACCATTGCCATCACCAACGGCGGCCCCTCTGGCGCAGGTCAGGTTATTGTGACCGATACCCTGCCGTTGAGCATGACTTTGCCGACCATTGCGCCCTTCCAGCCTTCGACCGGCAGCGTTGTCTCCGGCGTTATCGGCTCGCGGCAGGTGTTGACGTGGACGCTTCCCGGGGGGCTGGCTGTGAACCAGGCCGAGCGGCTGGTCTTCTCGGCCACTGTTGGCAGCGGCACCGGCGGCATCCCGCTGACGAATACGGCGCGCATCGCCAGCGCTCACTACGCCGATGGCAGCCTCAATCTGCCGGATCCGGTCAGCGCAAACAACAGTGCAACGGCGCAGGTCATCGGCCAGGCCGCCGACCTGTACATGGACAAGTTTGCGAACCCCTCGCCTGTCGCGGCCGGCGCGCGCCTCACCTATACCCTGGTTGTGACCAACAGTGGGCCGACCATTGCCTACAATGTCGTCGTGACCGATGCGCTGCCCACCATGGCCAAGTTCGTGCAGGCGTCGGCCGGCTGTGCGTTGGGCGTCAACAACTTGCTCACCTGTAACCCGGTCAACGTGGATGTGGGGACTGTGCTGAGCTACACGGTCGTGGTCACCAGCGATGTCGCGGGTGTGTTGACCAACGTCGCCGGCGTCAAGAGCGCCACCCCCGATCCCGGCCAGTTCGCCAACCTGGTCAGCCTCAACACGACCGTCGCATCGGGCGCGTATGTCAAGCTGCAACTCCTGGCCCCGGGCGAAACCGCGGCGCCCGGCACGTCGAGCGGGAAGAGCGGCGTGCCCAGCGCGCAGACAGCCGGCATCCCCTTCACCATGAGCGTCAACGCGGTCGATGCCTTCTGGAACGTGGTGCCTGACATTGCCAACCAGGTGTCGATGACCACCACCGACTTCCTCGCCGACGTCCCGGCCAACCAGGCTCTGATCGGCGGCACGGCCAACCTGAGCGTGACCTTGCGCTTGGCGGGCAGCACCATCGTCACGGCAACCGATGTCACCGACGGCAGCAAGACGCCCGGCGTCATCCCGCTGATCGTCGTCAATGTGGGCGACAAGGCGCAGTTGACCTTTGGACAGCAGCCGAGCGTGACAGCCACGGCCGGCGTTGCCTTTGCCACCCAGCCTGTCGTCTACATCGAGGATTCATCGGGCAATCTCGTTCCAACCGCGTCTGACTCCGTCACGTTGACCGCCTTCAGCGATGCAAGCTGCACCACGCCGGCCGCGACCGCCCTGAACAACGGCGGACCGGTGGGGGCGTCCGGCGGCGTCGCCAGCTTCAGCGGCGTCAACTATGAGACGGCAGAGACCATCTACCTCAAGGCGACCTCCGGCGCTCTGGCCGCGGCGTGCAGCAATGCGGTGGCGGTGGGTCCGGCGGCCAAGACCAAGCTGGTCTTCACCCAGCAGCCCAGCATCGCGGCCACTGCCGGCCTCACGCTCACCATCCAACCCGTCGTGGAGATCCAGGATCAGTTTGGCAATCGTACCACGGATAATGACTCGGTCACGCTGACGGCCTTCACCGACAGCGCCTGCACCATACCCGCATCCGGCACGCTCAACAACGGCGGCCCGTTGGCTGCCACCGCTGGCCAGGCCAGCTTCAGCGGGCTGAACTACGAGAAAGCCGAGACTGTCTACCTCAAGGCCGCGTCCGGCTCGTTGACAGCATGCATGCAGCTCAGCCATCGTCGTGACGCCGGCAGCCTTTGCCAAGCTCCAGATCGTCGCGCCGGGCGAGACGGCTGCGCCAGGCACGCCGGCTGGCAAGAGTGGTACACCTGACAACCAGATCGCGGATATCCTCTTCGCGGTGACGGTCAATGCGGTGGACGATTTCTGGAACGTGGTCAATTCGGTGGTGGACACGGTCTCCATCACCACGACCGATGCTTTCGCCACCGTGCCGCTCGCCCAGCCGCTCGTCGCCGGTACGCGCAACTTCAGCATGTCGCTCGCCACGGCCACCACATCCATCATCACGGCGACCGATGTGGCCAACGGACTCATCACGCCGGCCAGCGTGGCCATCTCTGCCGGTCCAGGCGCGCCGACCAAGCTGCTCTTCGGCCAGCAGCCGGGCAGCCCCGCAACCGCGGGTGTGAACTTCAGCCCGCAGCCGATAGTGGAGATCCAGGACATCGCCGGCAATGTCTCGCTGACGGCCACCCATACCATCACGTTGATGGCCTACTCCGATATCACCTGCACCACCCCGGCGACGCGCACGCTCAACGGCGGCGGCGGGCTGCCTGCGGTCAGCGGCGTGGTCACCTTCACCGCGGTGAACTACGAGGGTGCAGACGACATCTACCTCCGGGCGACCGCCGCCGGTTTGACCTCTGCCTGTAGCACGCTGGTCGATATGAACCCGGCGACAGCGACCAAGCTGGTCTTTACCCAGCAGCCCAGCAGCAGTGCGACTGCCGGCGCCAACTTTGCCCAGCAGCCCGTCGTGCAGATCCAGGACCAGTTCGGCAACCGCACCGCGGACAGCGATTCGGTCACACTGACGCCGTTTATGAATGCAAGCTGTACCGATGCGGCCAGCGGCACACTCAACGGCGGTGGTGCGCAGGGGGCAAACGCTGGTGAAGCGACGTTCAGCGCTGTCAACTATGAAAAGGCCGAGACCTTCTATCTCAAGGCGACATCGGGCAGCCTGACTGCTGCGTGCAGCACGTCGATAGCCGTCACGCCCGCGGCCTTCGTGAAATTGCAGATTCTGGCCCCGGGTGAATCGGCTGAGCCGGGCACACCGTCAGGCAAGAGCGGCGCGCCGCTCAGCCAGACCGCGGGCGCGCCTTTCAACCTGACCGTCAACGGCGTCGATGCCTTCTGGAACAAGGTGGCCAGCGCCAGCGACGCGATCTCCATCACCACCAGCGATGTCAACGTTACGCCGCCGGCCAACAAGAGCTTGAATTTGGGTACGACCTCGTTTAGCGTCACGTTGAAGAGTGCTGGCAACCACACGGTCACCGCGACCGATGTGACCGATAGCGCCAAGACGCCATCGACCACCGGGCCGATCACGCTGAACGCAGCGGTGTTCAGCAAATTGCAGATCCTCGCACCGGGGGAGACCGCCCTGCCGGGCAGTGCCAGCGGCAAGATCGGTGCGCCTGCCGGCCAGACGCCGGCGGGACGT
>JAAUPU010000004.1 GCA_012032975.1 Caldilineaceae bacterium
GCGGATGGGCATTGGCACGCTGATCGTGACCAACGCAGCGGGCGGCGTCAACCCCAGCTTTGACGTCGGCGACCTGATGCTGATCGAAGACCACATCAACTTGCTGGGCATGGCTGGACACAATCCGCTGCGTGGACCCAACCTGGCAGAGTTTGGCCCGCGCTTCCCACCGGTCAATCGGGTCTATACCCGCAGGCTGCGCGATCTAGCCGTCGAGATGGCGCGCGGCCAGGACATCTCGCTGCACAGTGGCGTCTATGTTGCGCTGGCGGGACCAAACTTCGAGACCCCGGCAGAGATTCGCATGTTGCGCACGTTGGGTGCGGACGCGGTGGGCATGAGCACGGTGCATGAAGCGCTGGTCGCCCACCATGCAGGGATGGAGGTGCTGGCCATCAGCACCATCACCAATGTGGCAATCGACCAGCTGGACAGCGACCGCGAGCCGACCCACGAGGAAGTCAACGCGGCGGGTCAACTGATTGTGCCCCGGCTGAGTCGTCTGTTGCTGGGGCTGCTCGACGAATTGCCCGAGGCGCATTCAGCCTGACACCGGCGCGCCTCGACGTTGGCCAGACACGGCCAGGAGCGATCATGGTCCATCCAACCCTGAATATTGGCATCGAAGAAGAGTACCAGCTGATCGACCCGGAATCTCGCGAATTGCTGGGCTATGTGAGCCAGTCGATGGCGCGTGATACGCTGGTCGTGCGGGGCCGGGATCCCGATTTCGATTTTGCCAAGCGGGTGGGTGGCGCGGCCGTCGAAGCGGGAACGCCGGTCTGTGCAAATATCAAAGAGGCACGCGAACAACTGCTGCGTATGCGCGGCGCGATCCTGGAGGTCGCAGGCAAGAACAACATCCGCATCGTCGGCGCGGGCACCCATCCCTTCAGTCACTGGGAGAGACAGGCCGAGGGAATGCCCCGATTTCCAGACTTGATTGAGGATGCCCAGCTAGTGGCGCGGCGTATGCTCGCCTTTGGGTTGCGCATCCACATCGGCGTCGAAGACCGCGAGCTTGCGGTGGATGTGATGAACACCATGCGCTACATGCTGCCCCACATCCTCTGCCTGGCGACCAGTTCGCCCTTCTGGTCAGGGCATAACACCGGACTCAAAAGCTATCGGAGTGTGTTGCTCGATGCGCTGCCTCGCACGGGGATTCCGGGTCTTTTCAAGGGATATCAGGAGTATCGCAATTACGTCGACACCCTGATCCGCACCCACAGCATTCCCGACGCCAGCCGAGTCTGGTATGACATCATCCCCCACTATCGCTTTTCGACCCTGGTCGTGCGCATCTGCGACATGCTGCCAGACTACCGGGACACGCTGGCATTGACCGCGTTGATCCAGGCTGCGGTGGCGTGGATGGTGGAGTTGCGCGAGAAGAATATGTCGTTTCGGCTCTACGAACGCACGCTGATCGCCGAGAACAAGTGGCTGGCGTTGCGTTATGGACTGGATGGCCGGCTGATTGACTTTGGCGTTGAGCAGCCGGCGGCGGTACGCGACCTGATCCGCGAATTGCTCGGTCACATCGACCATCTTGCCGACCGGCTCAACATCCGCGACGAATTGGCGCATGTCCATACGATGCTGGAGCGTGGCTCCAGCGCCGACCAGCAGCTTCGAGTTTGGCGAGAGAGTGGGCAGGATGTCAGGGCTGTCGTGGACTATTTGGCCAGGGAGACGGAGAATATCCCATGATAGAGCGCCCATCGTTGACCATCGGCATCGAAGAGGAATACCAGATCGTCGATCCGCAGAGCCGTGAGCTGCGCGCCTACATCACCGAGTTCATCAAGGATGACAAGATGGTCATGGTGGAACGCGAGCTAAAACCGGAAATGCACCAGTCCATGGTCGAGCTGGGCACGCCGGTTTGTCGCAACGCGGCGGAAGCAAAAGAGGAGTTGCTCAAGCAGCGGCGTTTTATTTGCGGTCTGGCGCGCGACAACGGTGTGGAGATCGTGGCAGCGTCCACCCATCCATTTTCCAATTGGGCGGAGCAACCTGTAACGCCCTATCCTCGCTATCTGGGAGTGCTTGAGGAGATGCAGGTGTTGGCGCAGCGTCTGCTGATCTTCGGCATGCATGTCCACATCGGGATCGAAGACCGCGCCTTTGCCATCGACGCCATGAATGTAGTGCGCTATATGCTGCCGCACATCCTGGCACTGAGCACCAGCAGCCCTTTTTGGGTGGGGCGCAATACGGGTCTCAAGAGCTACCGCGCGGTCCTCTTCGAGGATTTCCCCCGCTCTGGCATCCCCGACATCTATCCGACGCCGGCCGACTACGACGGTTTGGTGGCGACCCTGGTGCGCACCGGCTGCATCCCCGACGCCAGCAAGATCTGGTGGGATGTGCGCCCTCATCACAAATACCCGACGCTGGAGTTTCGCGTCTGCGACATTTGCACCCGCGCGGACGAAGCCATCGCCATTGCTGGCCTTTTCCAGGCGCTTGTCCTCTGGCTTTGGAAATTGCGCCAGCGCAACATTACGTTTCGCGTCTATCGCCGCGACCAGATCGAGGAGAACCGCTGGCGAGCGGCGCGCTATGGGTTGGATGGCAAGCTGATCGATTTTGGCAAGGAGTCTGAATTGCCCGTGCGCGAGCTGATTCGCGAGTTGCTGGGGATGATCGACGAAGAACTGGACGAACTGGGGTCGCGCGCGCTAGTGGCGCCGGTCATCGAGGCAGTGCTGGCCAACGGTTCCAGCGCGGATCGACAGTTGCGGGTATATGATAAAAGCGGCGGCGATCTGAAGGCGGTGGTGGATCACCTGATCGCGGAGACCAAAGAGGGCGTGCTATAGTATTAGGTGTCCTGCCAACCGGGTCATTCCGTCTGGGCAATCGCACGCGTCTATTTCCTCTTCACACCCCAACCGAAACCCACTATGCAGCCCGACTTGATCGCCAAAGGCGAACAGCGACTACAGAAGATCAGAGGTTAGAGGAAGAACGGCGGCGTAAAACCGCTGCTGCCGCTTCACTTTCCTTGCAAAAACAGCGCAGGAGGAAGTGATCCGACATTGGCGGCTTACGCGTAGAGTCTGAGGTCGGGGATGCGGTCGAAGTGACGAGTATTACGGGTAAGGAACGCCAAATCATGGTGTAGGGCTGTCGCCGCGATAAGGATGTCCATATCGCCGATGATCTGGTCTCGCGCTCGCAACTGCCCACGAATCCGGGCGAACGAGCGCATGATGGACTGATCCCAACGGCAGGACATCAATGCCCTGCAAGAACTTCAGAAACCCCCGTTCATGTTCGTCTCTGTTACGCCCGAAATAGATACCCTCGTAGATCTCGCCGTAGGTGATGATGCTGATGGCCAAGGCTTCGTGGGATAGGCGGTTCAAGAGATCGATACCGTCCCGCCTTCCGCTGAGATAATCGGCCACACGGTCTGTATCGACAAGATATTTCACAGATGAACCGGAGACCTGGATGATTCGCGGCTTTCGTAAATGTCCGCGAGGAAAGCTTCAACGTCCACATCCGCCCAGCTACCGGCGGCGGAACGGAACGCTGCGTAGTCTGCCTCGGTCTTGGGCTGGGGTATGGCCGGAGTCGCCGAGCTCACCGTCACTGTCTCGCCGGAGTCAGTCTCTACCACGAGCGCTTCCCCCGTGTCCAGGACGCGGGCGAACAGTTCAGCCAGATTCTCCGAAAATTCAGCAAATGGAATTCGATTGGGTTCTATCGTCATAGATTCATGCCTCCTGGCCACAGTATACCATCAGAGCGACGGTGGTTGGTAGGCAAAAAAACTATGAGACAAACTCTCGGCCTCATGCAGGTTGCATCCAGTTGGTCTACCTCTGCAATCTCAGATGAGAAGTCGAGTTAATAGACCGTCAAGTACCGATCCAGCTCCCACTGGTTGACGTGCAGCCGATACTCGTCCCACTCCAGCAGCTTGGCTTCCACATAGCGTTCATACACATGTTGGCCCAGCGCGCTCTGGATGACTTCGTCTCCCTTCAGCTCTTCGATAGCGTCGCCTAGATCGCCGGGAAGGGTATCCAGACCGGCGCGTGTGCCATCTACATGGTAGAGATCTTCTTCGGCTGGCGGCGGCGGCATAATCTTTTGTGGATGCCATCCAGACCCGCGGCCAGCATCACTGCAAAGGCGAGATACGGGTTGGCGCTGGGGTCTGGGCAACGCAGTTCGCAACGGGTGCTGCGATAACGTCCCTTGCTGTTGCGCGGGATGCGGATCAGCGCGCTGCGGTTGGTGCGTCCCCACGAGAGGTAGACCGGCGCCTCATAGCCAGGCACAAGCCGCTTGTAGCTGTTGACCAGCGGCGCAATCAGCGGGGTGATCGCCTTGGCATGGGCCAGTTGGCCGCCGATAAAGTGGAGGGCAAGCTCGCTCAAGCCGTAGTCGTTTTCTTCGTCATACATGGCGGTGTCGCCAGTATCAAGGTTCCACAGACTCTGGTGAACATGCATGCCAGAGCCGTTGACCCCGGTGATCGGCTTGGGCATGAAGGTGCAGTGCAGGTTGTTCTTCTGGGCAATTGCCTTCAACGTGGTGCGAAAGGTGATGGTGCTGTCCGCGGTCTCCAGCGCGGGCCATAGCGGAAGTCGATCTCACTCTGGCCGGCCGCGACTTCGTGGTGGGCGGCTTCCACCTTGATGCCCAGCGATTGCAGCGCGTCTACCATCTGACGCCGCACCGAGTGGGCCAAATCTGTGCTGATGTCAAAATAGCCCGCGCTGTCGTGAGGCTTCAAAGGCAGCAGACTTCCATCCGGGTGTCGGTTGAAGAGGAAAAACTCCAACTCTGGGCCAACCTGATAGTCCAACCCCAACCCTTGGGCGCGCTGCAGCTGTTGCTTGAGCACGTAACGGGGGTCGCCTTCAAAAGGGTCGCCGCTGGGTGTAAAGACATCGCAGATGACGCGCGCGGTGGACAGGTCCATCTCCCAGGGGACAACGGCAAAGGTGTCCAGGTCTGGCACCAGGTACATGTCGCTCTCGGCGATGCGGGCAAAGCCCTCGATGGAACTGCCGTCGAACCAAATGCCATGATCGATGGCTGTGTCCCATTCGGTCATGGGGATGGTGACATGTTTGGCGATGCCGATGATATCGGAGAACTGGAGACGAATAAAGCGGATGTCGTTACGCTTGATGAGTTCGTCCACATGTTCCAGTTGTTCAGTCGTGTATTTTTCACTCATCTGTTACTTTTTCCTCTGTGGGCCTCTGTTCCAACTGTGCCCGTTGACAAGCGCCAACGGGTGAGCCAATTCACCCTGTGTCTGGGTCTGAAGCAAGTTGTGGCGCGCCGGCTTGGGCGCCGGTTTTCATCGCTTGTTCCATAAAAAAGGTGGTTGCCTGCCGCTCGCCCCAGGGACGTATGCAGACAACCACCTCTAGGCGCCAACCGGACACATGCCTGTCATCAATTGGCAAAGATTTTCGGCTAGATGCCGTAATACATCACAAACTCTTGGGGATGGGGGCGTAGACGGACGGCATCCACATCCGCAATGCGCTTGTGCGCGACATAGGTCTCGATCAGGTCGGGCGTGAAGACGCCGCCTTCCAACAGATAGTCGTGGTCTGCCTCCAACGCATCAAGGACTTCACCGAGCGAACCCTTGACCAGCGGTACTTCCTTCAGCGTGTCTTCCTCGAAGAGGTCCACTTCCATCGGGTTGCCAGGATCGATCTGGTTCTTGATGCCATCCAGACCGGCCATCAGCATGGCCGGGAAGGCCAGGTAGGGGTTGGCGCCAGGATCCGGGCAACGGAACTCGATGCGCTTGGCCTTGGGCGACGCAGAATAGATCGGAATGCGGATCGATGCGGAGCGGTTGCGGGCCGAATAGGCGGCCACGACGGGCGCCTCGTAACCGGGCACCAGACGGCGATAGGAGTTGGTCAGCGGTGCGCAGAAGGCGAGCAGAGAATCGATGTGCTTGAGGATGCCGCCGATGTACCACAGCGCCAACTGGCTCAGGCCCGCGTAATTGTCGCCTGCAAACAGGGGCTGGCCATCTTTCCAAAGGCTCTGATGAGTGTGCATACCAGACCCGTTGTCCTGGAAAAGCGGCTTGGGCATGAAGGTGACGCTCTTGCCATGCTTCTTGGCCACGTTCTTGATGATGTACTTGTAGAGCTGAATATTGTCGGCCATGTTGACAAGCGGACCATATTTCATGTCGATCTCTGCCTGGCCAGCCGTGCCCACTTCGTGGTGATGGACTTCAATTTCCAGGCCCGCATCCACCAGCGCACGCACCATCTCGGAGCGCAGATCCTGGGCGGTGTCATACGGAGAAACCGGGAAGTAGCCACCCTTGAGACCGATCTGATGGCCCAGACCAAATTCCGCAGAATTCCAGGGCGCCTCTTCGCTGTCCACAGCATACCCAGCCGAATATTGCCCCGCATGATATTTGACCTGGTCGAAGATGAAGAACTCAGCCTCTGGACCAATATAGGCGGTGTCGGCAATACCGGTCGATTCCAGGTAGGCTACGGATTTGCGCGCGACGTTGCGTGGGTCGCGGCTGTACGGCTCGTAGGTGATGGGCTGATGCACGTTGCAGATCAGGCTCAGCGTGGGCATGGCGCACATCTTGTCGATGATGGCCGTGGTCGGGTCGGCAAGCAACACCATGTCGCTAGCTTCGATGCTCTGGAAGCCGCGGATCGACGAGCCGTCAAAACCGAGACCCTCCTCGAACGCACCGTCGGAGTCGAATTGCTCGACCGGCATGGAAAAATGATGCCACTGACCATACAGGTCTGTGAACTTCACATCGACGATTTTGATATCATTTGCTTCGATTGCCGCCACCACATCGCTTGGCGAGCTACAATCCAGATACATTTGGTTGACTCCTTGCTAAAGTGAATTTTGAACGATCTGACGAGCTTGGTTGTTGCTCTTCAGCAGCCCACGTTGGGGATCGGTGAAGAGACCCTGAAAATGGCGTCGAATAGACTCGGGCAAAGTATAAGTGAACCTTTCATCGCGGACCATAGTCAGGTTAGCCAAATCTTCTCCGCGACTGGTTGTACAGATTGCACAACCTCGATACAGGCTAAACCTGCTCTGCCTACTCTGGAATCCCCTTTGCTCTGCGCTGTCTCCCAGAATCGGGTGTGTTGCCCCAAATTTGGGATGGCCCTCTCCTGTTTCGCCGGATTGACCTCGTCTGTTCGACTCTGCTACACTTCGACCTGCTGGCGATGCGCGCCGGCCACGCGAACCCGTTCGCGACCATTTGTCCACGGATGAAGCAACAGGCATGGAGCAACCGACCTGATGAACCGAGCAACCCAGTTTTCCAACGATCCTTCGATCAAGATTGTCACCGGCGTCTGCCCACACGACTGCCCAGACACCTGCGCCTGGCAGGTCGCGGTCGACACGGCCAGCGGACGTGCGCTTGACATCTGGGGTCACCCTGACCATCCGATTACCAACGGCACACTCTGCGGCAAAGTGGACCGCTATCTTGAGCGCACCTATCATAGCCAGCGGCTTACCACACCGCTGCGGCGGATCGGCGCCAAGGGCAGCGGTCGGTTTGCGCCACTCTCCTGGGATGAGGCCATCGGCGAGATCGGGATGCGGCTGAAGCGGATAGTGGACGCGGAAGGGGCGGAGGCCGTGCTGCCCTATTCGTATGCCGGGACGATGGGGTTGCTCCAAGGTGAAGGTATGGCCAAGCGCTTTTTTCACCGGATGGGCGCCAGCGAACTGAGGCAAACCATCTGCTCGGAAGCCGGCTTTGAAGGCTACCTATACTCGATCGGTGTGGCCGAGGGGACCGAGACCGAAGCATTTGCCCATGCAAAGCTGATCCTGCTCTGGGGAACAAATACATTGACCAGCAATCTGCATCTTTGGCCCTTTGTCCAACAGGCGCGCCAGAATGGCGCACGGGTGATTGTGATCGATCCCGCTCGCACGCGCACCGCTCGCGCCGCCGACGAGTGGATTCCGATCCGACCGGGCGCGGACGCCGCGTTGGCCCTGGCGATGATGCACGTCATCGTCCGCGACCAGCTTTTTGATGCGGAGTATGTCGCCGACCATTGCGTCGGCTTTGAAGCGTTGACGGACCGGGTCGCTGAGTGGACCCCCGGGCGGGCAGCCTCGATTACGGGGATATCCGCCGACAGGATCGAGGCGTTGGCGACCGATTATGCCGCCGCCAACCCCGCCGCGATCCGCGTGAACTATGGGCTGCAACGCCATGCTGGCGGTGGCATGGCCATGCGCACCATCGCCTGCCTGCCAGCGTTGTCGGCGCGTGGCGGCGACATGGCGGTGGCATCCAACTGAGTACCAGCGGCGCGTTTCGACATTTGGATCTGCTCGGGTTGCGTCGTCCCGATCTGCTGGATGGACGCACGCCGCGGCGCATCAACATGAACCGATTGGGCGATGCCCTCAGCCTGGACCCGGCAGTGCGCGCTCGCTCACTCTATCATCCTCGCCCTGCCGAGCCGATCCCCACGGCCAACGAGGCTGGCCCGCCGGTAAAGGCGCTGGTGGTCTATAACAGCAATCCTGCCGCGGTCGCTCCGGATCAGGGCGCGGTGGTCGCAGGCCTGCGCCGCGACGATCTCTTCACGGTTGTGCTGGAGCATTTCCAGACCGATACCGCCGACTACGCGGACTTCGTCCTCCCCGCCACGACCCAACTTGAACATTGGGACATCCTCAAAGCCTATGGCACCAGCTATCTGTCGCTCAACCAGCCTGCCATTGAGCCGGTGGGTCAGAGCCTGCCCAACAGTGAGATCTTCCGGCGGCTGGCCCACGCGATGGGCTATGACGAGGCCTGCTTTGCAGAGTCGGACACCGAAATCCTGGCCGCGCTGGTCGAATGTCAGTCGCACCCCCGTTTCACCGATATTACCTGGCAACGGCTGCTGGATGAAGGGTTTGTGCGGCTGAATCTGCCGTCGCCCTACCTGCCTTTTGCGGTAAGGTGGCTTTGGCACGCCGAGCGGGAAATGTGAACTCTACAGCGAACGTATGGCCCGTGATGGCTATGACCCGCTGCCACTACACACGCCTCAATCCGCATGGGACGAGGCCCGTCTCGCCGACCCAGGTCAGTCCCACGACGACATACCCGGCGATCTGGTCTGCATTTCGCCGCCAGCCCATTCGTTTCTCAACAGCACATTCGTCAACCTTCCCCGCTTCATCGGCCGCGAAGGGGAGCCCCTGCTGCAACTTCACCCGGACGATGCCGGGCCGCGCGGGATTGACGAAGGCGAAACGGTGCGCGTCTGGAACGACTTTGGCAGCGTGACGCTGCGGGCCACGCTCACCGATGGGTTGATGCCCGGCGTCGTCCTGGCACCCGGCGTCTGGTGGTCCAAACTCAGCGCGGATGGCCGCAACATCAATCAGGTCACGCCGCAGGATGAAGCGGACATGGGCGCGGGCAACCTGCTCTATGATGTGCGGGTTCAGGTCGCGAAAGTGGATGACCCAACTTCAGCCAAGTCGGCCGAGCGTGTCGAGTACGATCTGGCGTCGGCTTAGGCCAGTCCAAAATTAAAAACATCCACCAAGTCACACCAAGTCTCACGAAGGAACACCAAGATTTGAGGCCACTTCAGATCAGTAAAGAGGGTCCACGGAGGCGCACGAAATTTTACGAAGAAAAGGCCCAACCTGGGTCTTGTTTTGTGAACCTCATGGATTTTTGTAACCATTTAGGTCAACCACGGATGTCACGGATGGATGTCCGTGTCATCCGTGGTTCTATCCCAGACGAGACTCAAGCTACGGGGCTAGGCGGGGGTTGCGATCAGGTGGGGGCGGATGGTGGTGTGGTCGAGCAGACGCATCATGCCGTCGGTCCGATAGATGCGGCGGGTGCGTTGCGCCGGGTTTTCCTGCCGATAGAGTCGGTTGTGGATCGGAGCGAGCAGGCGCTCTTCCCCAAAGCCGCGGCGCGCAAGCCTTCCTCGGCCAGTTCGACAATTTCCTCCAGGAAATCGGGGCAGGCTGGGGCGCACGCAGGCCACGCTCGATTGCATAGCGATGGTAGGTGCGCATGATCTCCCAAAACCCATCGCCGATAGTGGCCTCGATATAGCTCTGAATCTGGGTGGCCGCTTCGATCAGGCCCAGCGAAAGGGCCATGGCCGCCATGTGTTCGTTCCACGGCTGCTGACACGCTGGCCGCAGTTCGATGGTGCTATAGGCGGCGCGCAGACGGGCGCTGTTCCAGATGTAATGTTCATGGAAGAGAAAAGCGTCCAGGTCCGGTCCGTGTTGAGCCAGGTAGTCTGTGAAGGGTTTGGAGCCAGGGATGGCGAAGTCTGCATCGCGCTGGATCAGGTGAACTGACTGGGACATCATGGCCACGAAATCGCCAATGTCGCGCACAGGCCGCGCCAACATGCCGTGGCGAAACTCGGACGCGTGGATGCGAGCCATCTGCCCCTCGCGCGCGCTGCAAAAGGGGCTGAGCTGGCCGGCATAGACCGGCGAATTTGCACAGAGCGCAATCAGAATCGGCGTCATCAGGTTGCCGAAGTTCAGCATCTGCACCATCTCATCGCGGCTGATGTCGATCTGGATCTGGTCGCTGGCAGTGACAGTGTACCAGAGCCACTCGGCGCCCATCGCGCGATAGAGACTGAAATACCGTTGCTTGGGCGCCATGATCGGCAAGCTGGGTTTCGTGACCGGCTGGATGCCATAGCCCAGCACACGCCAGCCGAAGCGGGCCGCCGCACGCACCAGGCGCGCCACCGACTGTTCATGCGATGCTTGCAGTGTAAAGAGGTCGTCGCAGGGCCGGCTGTTGATCTCCACCGTGCCCAGGCCAACCTCCAGCATGTAGTTGTATTCTGCCCCCTTTAGCCCCACCATCATCTCCTCCCGACCAGCCCCTGCATAGCCGTAGACTGGCGTCAGATCACCGGCTTCCAACAATGGACTCCAGAGACGGCGGACATCCGCGGCCTTGCCTTCGCCGGTGACGACAGGATATTCGGCCTCGCGCCCAATGATGCGCGGGTGCTGGATGACAGGGCGAAACCGGTCTGTAAACTGATCGGCCAGCGCTTGATAGGTTGCTGAGAGATTGTCAGACAAGGTGGGGTGGATGGGGAACATTTAGAGGCGTCGCAGAATGGAGGGCAGATCGCGCAGATTGCGACAGACGGCGTGGGCGCGAGTCTGCTCGCTACCGCGATTGACGATGCCAGTGAAAAGAACGGCCCTCATCCCGACCGCGAGCGGTCCATCGACATCGTTGCTCTCGCGGTCGCCAATGTGGGCGATGCGCGTGGGTGGAATCCCCAGCCCAACCGACGCATGGTAGAAGACCTGCGGCGAGGGCTTGGATGCGCCCACCTCGTCGGAGAAGATGAAGTAGCTAAAATATTGGAGCAACCCCTGCTGCGCCAGCAGATGACGCAATCCGCGGCCTTGGGTATGAATGGTGTCGGAGATGATCGCCAATGGGTATTCCTCTGCCAGCAGTTGCAGTGTGTTGTGGACGCCAGGCGCAAAATCGGGTTGGATGCGCACCTCCATCGCCTCGATCTCGCGCACCAGTTCGTCCAGCTCGCGCGCCATGCTGGCGTAGCGGCCCGGGCCAGGCAGCAAGCCCAGATGCTCATAGGCATAGGAGATGCGGGTCGTCACACTGGGCGTGCGGTGTTCGTTGTGCCAGGTGTGGCGAAAACGGGCATTGGCAACGCCATACGCTTCGGTCGCCTGGTCGACAGAGACGTGCGGGTGCAACTGGGTGACTTTGCGAATGAACAGCCCAAGACGGGCGTCGGCTTTGCTGGGCAATCCGAGCACGGCGCGTTTGGGCTCGTCGGAGTCATCAGCCGCCAACGTGTCCAAAAATCAAACGTGATGGCCTCGATCATACTGCCGCACCAGGAATGGATCGAATGGAAGTGAGAGTGGATGGGGTGGCCTCCGAATCATAGCACACACGCCGCGGCGCGACAAAGCAGAGGCCAAATTCCCGAGACGAAATCCATTTGTCGCCACGAATTTTGCGAAATGTACGAATTGCTCGGCTCGCTGGCTGGGATTCTTACCGTGCACGTAGAGGGGCACACTTCTGACCGTCGTGTTGATTTGTTTTGTAGTTGCCGACCGCGTAGACTGTGCCAAACAAATCCATCGAAAGCGAAACAGAGAGCTATGAACCACCCCGCGTTGACCCCTGACGACCTCCAACAGTTTGTGGACGACCACCAGATCGACGCACGCCTGATCCGCGACATCGGCGAGACGCCCACTGTGCCGGCCGCGGCGCTGGCGCTGGGCGTGGCCGAGCAACAGATCGTCAAGACGCTGCTCTTTTTGATCAAGATGGCCGGCGCGGATGGGGAGACGCGACCGGTTGTTGTGATCAGCAATGGAGTCACGCGGGTGGACAAGCAGCCATTGGCCGGCCACTTTGGTGTAGGGCGCAAGAGGGTCAGGCTGGCCCCGGCAGAGGTGGTGCTGGAGCTGCTCGGCTATCCGGCTGGCGGCGTGCCGCCCTTTGGCCATCGCACCCAGCTTCCCGTCATCGTGGACGCCGCGGTCGTGGATGCAGGCGTGCGTTTTGGAGGCATTCTTTACGCTGGCGGTGGGGATGACCGCACGATGCTTGAAGTGTCAGACGTTGAGTTGTTGCGCATCGTGCGGGGAGAGATCTTGGCGGTCAGTGATGGAACGGCTCTGGAATAAGGCCAATCCAAGATCAGAAGCATCCACGAAGCTCACGAAGGAAGACCAAGATTTGACCTGGTTCTTGGTGCAGCTTTGTGAACTGGTGTGTTGACGGCAGCGGAAGAGATTGGTGTGATAAGGTGAATCCCCTGGCAGGGGAGCGCGATGCACTATGTTCCCACCGGACACGTCATGCCCCACCTACACCCCCCAGATCAGCGGAATAGAGACCGTCGCCGTCAGCCACGTGAGCAGGCTCAGCGGCACGCCGATGCGTAGATAATCGCCAAACGTGTAGCCGCCCGGCCCCATGACAATGGCGTTGGTCTGGTAGCCCATGGGCGTCATGAAGCTGGCGCTGGCGCCAAAAGCCACGGCCATGAGCAGTGCGGTGGGGTTCATGCCGAGGCTGGCCGACAAGTTGAGGGCGATGGGCGTCAGCAGGACCGCGGCCGCGTTGTTGGAGATGATCTGGGTCAACAGATTGGTGACCAGATAGATCAGCGAGATAAAGACCACCGGCCCCGCGTCTCCCGCCACAGACAACATCAGATCGACCCCTTGCTGTGCCAGCCCGGTGGTCTCCATGGCAATGCCCAACGGGATCGTGCCTGCCAACAGGAGCAGCGTCGGTGCATCCAGCGTGCGCAGCGCTTCATCGGCCCGCAGGCATTTGGTCACGATCATCATGCCCGCGCCGGCCACTGCCCAGACCACGATGGGCAACGCGGTCAGGCTGGAGAGCGCGACCACGGCAAACATGATCAACAGCGCCATGCGCACCTTGCCCACGCGCAGGATCGAACCTTCGACCCCTTCCACGAGAAGCAATTTGCCAATCTCGCTGGCGCTCTGCAAGGCGTGGGGCGACGCCTGCAACAGCAGCACATCGCCGCTCTCCAGCCGCTCATTGCGCAAGCCAGACAACTGGTGCCGACCATGATGCTGCAACCCCATGATCTTGACCCCGTAGTGGCGGTTGAGTTCCAGTTCATCGACGCGGCGTCCGTTGAAGGGCGAGTTGGGCAACACGACCGCCTCCACCACCTTCTGCTCAATGTCACCCACATCCGCCCGCTGGTCATCTTCCAGCACGGTGGCCAGATGGCTGTTGCTGGTCTCCAGGAAGCGAGCGATCTCGTTGGGCGAACCGGCCACCATCAGCGTGTCCTCCACCTCCAGCGTCAGCGCGCGCGTCTCTTCGGCGCGAAAAATCTGGCGTCTGCGAAAGACGACCAGCAGTTCGATGCTCTCCTCTTCCACGGCTGGAGCAGGTTGCAAGCGCTTGCTGCCGCGCAACCGTCGATGGCGCACCCGCGGCTGCGGCGCATCGGGACGTTCAGTCCTTGCGATCTTGTCGAAGACCTCGTCGGCCGGCTTACCCACCAGGCTGCTTTCGGGTCCCAGCGCAATCTCAGTGACATAAGTTGTCTGGCTGCGGCTGTTGACCAGGTCGGCCAGCGGCGAGCGATTCGGCAACAGCCGTTGGCCGATCAGAATGATAAAGAGTGAGCCAATGACTGTAATGATCAGCCCCAGCGGCATGAACTCGAAGATGCCCAAACCAGGTCCGCCCGCGGTGCGGTAGAGGTCATCGACCAGAATGTTGGTGCTGGTGCCCAACAGCGTCATCGTGCCGCCGAGGATGGAAAGATAGCTGATGGGGATCAGCAGCTTGGAGGCGCGAATGTTAAATTGACGGCTGAGCGAGAGCACGACCGGCACCATCATCACGACGACCGGTGTGTTGTTGATAAACGCGCTGGCGACGGGCACGCTCAGCGCCATCATCAGCAGAAGGCGCCGAGGGCTACCTCTGGAAAATCGCGACATATAGAGCGTCACCGCTTCCAGCGCGCCGGTGCGCATCAAGCCGCCGCTCAACACGAACATGGCCGCCACGGTCAGCGTTGCGGTGCTGGAGAAGCCAGCCAGTGCGGATTGGGGGGTGAGCAACCCGGTCATGGCCAGCGCTGCCACGGTCAGCAGCGCGGTCGCCTCGGTGGGCAGCCAGCGCGTGATATAGAGCGTCGTGGAAACGACCAGGATAACGATCAGGATCAGTTGGCTGGAATCAAGCGACATGTGGTCTCGACCATGAAAAAAGCACCCGGCGACTTGGGTCAACCGGGTGCTTATCCAGAGCGGCCAACGGGATTCGAACCCGTGCTAAATGCTTGGGAAGCATTTGTGCTACCGTTACACCATGGCCGCAACTTCTCACCGCTATCCGACAATTCCAGACGAAAAAGGTATCTTGAAGTGTGACGGAGTGCCAGGTCAGCGGACGATTGTTAGTATATGCGGCGGACATCACGCTGTCAAATCCACCCGATTGACCGGGTGGGCGCCATGCGTTGTCAGCCTTTGATCGCAACGCGATTGTGCGGCGCGGTCACCCGGTCGGGATCGCGCACACAGCCGCCTTCGCCGCTGGGGCGGACATGGGGCTTGGCGAGATCGACAGTCCCTTTGTAGGCATAGGGATCTTCGCCGGCGATCATGACGATGTCGCGGTAGTCGGTGATCGCCATGTGCTCGCCCTCCTGGGGTGCTCGCCAGGGCAGCAGGGACTCGGCGCTCATGTAGTGGTTGACCAGCACGCGTCGATAGCCGCTTTGGGCGCGGTTGGGCAACGAGCGATGGAGCAGATAGCCGTTGAAGAAGAGAATCGAGCCTGCCTTCACCTCGACCGGGATCGCATCGTCGTCGCTGTAGGGAAACTGAAACGCCTCGCCTGTGCAGTCGAACCGCCGGTCGTCGTGTTCGTGCTGCGGCCAGAGCAGGCCATGCCGATGCGAGCCGGGGATGACCCACAGACAGCCATTTTCCAGCGTCGCATCGTCCAGCGCGATCCAGCCGCCGGTCAACGAGCGGTCGCGCGTGGGGATGAAATACTCGTCCTGATGCCACGCCTGGCCCGGCTTGCCCGATGCCTTGATAAAGAGCATGGACTGCATACACTTGACATTGGGGCCGATGATCTCGGTCAGCACATCGGCAATCACCCGATGGCCCAAATAGTCGGCCATGACCTCGGAGAGCTTGTGGGGAAAGTGGATGCAGAGATATTGGCGCAACACCTCGTCGTCGGATTCACCGGGCAAGGCGGGCGTCACCCCGCGCACATCGCCCAGTTCGCCGCGACAGATGGCGGTCGCCTCGTCGCGCAGTTGGTCTACCTCCGCGGCTGACAAGGCATCGGGCACAATGAGAAAGCCCTGTTCGTGATAGAATTGTAGATCTTCGGGCTGAAGTGGCAGGCGAACTTCTCCGGTCGCAACCGGCGCAAGCGTGGCAACCATCCGTCTCTCCTTTAGCAAATTTTCTTGGACGTCGAACCGTTCACACTCACCAGTATAGCATAGCAGGAGCTTCACATGATCGAATGGAAAGCTGGAAGGGTCGCTGCCAACGGCATCTCCCTAGAATACCATCGCACCGGAGGCAACAGGCCGCCGATCCTCCTTGCCCACGGCGCAACGGACCGCGGCCTCTGTTGGATTCGTCTGGCCAAGGCGCTGGAAAAGGAGTACGAGCTGATCATGGTGGATGCACGCGGCCATGGAAAGTCCGACGCGCCGGCCGCAGGCTACTCGTCCATCGACCATGCCGCGGACCTGGCCGGCGTCATTCGCGCGCTTGGCCTGGAGAAGCCGGCCGTCATTGGCCACTCCATGGGTGCAGCCAGCGCAGCCCAGTTGGCCGTCGCCCATCCCGACCTGATTGCCTGCGCGATCCTGGAGGATCCGCCCTGGCGAGAGGCGACCGGCGACGAGTTGCCATCGGAACGCGAGGAACGGATGGCCGAATGGGGCAGAAACATCCGCAAACAGCGGAGCCAAACGCTGCAAGAGGTGATGGCCGGCCGGTCGCATCCGTAGCCCCCTCTGGGACGAAATCGAATGGGAGCCGTGGGCCATCGCCAAACAGCAGGTGAGCGATGAATTCCTGGATGCCCTGCGCGGTCTGCCATTTGATTGGGCGCAAACGGCAGCGAGAATCGGCGCGCC
>JAAUPU010000302.1 GCA_012032975.1 Caldilineaceae bacterium
TCCGTATCTATGTCGATGATGTGCTGGTCATGGACCAGTGGCAGCAAGGTCCGCCACGCAACTTCGTGGTCGATGTCAATGTGGCCGCTGGCGCACATGCAGTCCGCGTCGAATATTTCCAGGCTACCGGCACGGCGCTGGTGCAGCTGGACGTGGGCTATATCCAGAACTTCCCAGACTGGAAGGCCGAGTACTTCAACAACCCGGATGTCGCTGGCGCGCCGGTGGTGGTGCGCAACGATAAGGATATCAACTTCAACTGGGGTAGGAATCCCCCTGTGCCGGGTCTTCCAGCCAACAACTATTCGATCCGCTGGAGCCGAAATGCCAACTTCGAGCAGGCCAGATACCTCTTTGAAATCACGCTTGCCGGCGGTGCGCGGCTCTGGCTGGATGGCGTCCTGTTGATTGATAATTGGAATGACAATCCACCGAATACGGTCTTGCAAGCCGAGACCCAAGAACTGTCGGCTGGTGGACACGATTTGCGTGTGGACTATGTAAAACGTACCGGCGTAGGACAGATCACGGTGCGCTGGAACAAGATCCAGGAAGCCGGACCGCCGGTGGCTGTGATCAACGGTCCGAACCAGGGCAAGGTTGGCGAGCAGATCGGCTTCTCGGCCAATGGCTCCTCTGTTTCGCAGGGCAGCAGCCTCAAGAGCGTGACCTGGGAATTTGGCGACGGCAGCACCGCGCAGGGCGTGAGCGTCAACCACATCTACAATGCGCCCGGCAAGTACAACGTCAAGATGGTTCTTGTCGACAACAACGATCTGAGCGATGATGCCACGCTGGAGATCAACATCGTGCAGGATGCTCAGCCGCCTGTCGCTGTCATCAATTCGCCAGATACAGGCACGGTGGACGTGCCGATTCTCTTTGACGGTTCTGCTTCGACGGCAGACGGCAAGATCGTGGACTATGTCTGGAACTTCGGCGATGGCACCACGGCCAATGCGATGCAGATTGAACAGACCTTTCTGGCGCCTGGCACCTACAATGTCGAGCTGACCGTGACGGATGAGGCTGGGCTGTCCAGTTCTGCCACCAAGCAAGTTGTGATCGCCCCTGGTGCAGGCCCTGCCCCGACCGACACACCGGCGCCAGTTGCGCCAACCAATACACCTGCGCCGGTTGCGCCAACCGACACACCGGCGCCACAAGCGCCAACGAATACACCGGTCCCGGAACTTCCCACGGAGACGCCCACACCGGAAGTTGAAGGCGGTGGCAATCCTCTGACGGGCAAGAACTGGGGGCTGGTTTCGTATCTGGCAGATGGCGCCCCTGTGAATGTCATCGAGGGCACACAGGTGCAGTTGGTCTTCAACGCCGACAACACCTATGATGGGCTGTCAGGCTGCAACAACTACAGCGGCACCTATGTCGCCACGGCAGATACGTTGACGCTCACACCCGGCGTCACCACCCAGAAGATTTGCAGCGATCCGGCAGGCGTGATGGAGCAGGAGAGCGCCTATCTTGGCTTGTTGCCAACTGCGGCGACCTATGTCGTAAACGGAACACAGTTGGTCATCAACAATGGCGATGGTGTGACGATCTTGACCTATAATGCCCAGTAAGCGATTGCTGGCCAGCCGCAGGTTGACCAGCCGCAGGTTGACCAACCGCAGGCTGGCCGTTGCGGCCCAGCTTGTGGGTCGAGTAGGATGAAGTGAGAACTCCGACTTCCACCAGAAGTCGGAGTTCTCTTGATTCAAAACCGGCAAATGTGGCAGCACCGTTCGAGAACGAGAATCGATTTCGAGCATGGATGAGACAACTCAGCAAACAAAGAAGCAGGCAGTGAAACAGAGGTGGCTTCGTGTAGCCTTGCTTTGCAGCCTGTTTTCTATCGCGCTGACAGTGCGGGCGCTGCCGGCCGTGGCTCAAGAGGCCGCGGAGCCGCTGCCTTATACGTCGTTGCACGTGACCCCGTTCCTTGCACGCGGCGGGGATGTACCTCTGGAAGCTGAATGGATTCGTATGTTGGCGCCGGAGAACCGCACGGATCCAGAGAGCAGCCTGGTCGAAATCCCCGCCATCCGCTTCAAGACGGATGCTGCCGTGCCAGCGCCGCCGATCTTCATCTTGACCGGCGGTCCAGGCGCTGAACCCACACCTCTTGAAGATCTGGACAACTATCTGCCTCTGATCACGGCTTTTATCCCGAAAGCCGACGTGATCCTGATGGAGCAACGCGCGGTGGGCAACGCGCGACCGGTGTTCGATTGCCCCGGCGGTTATGACCTTCGTTTCGATCTGGCGGCAAGCCGGCTCGCGATGGTCAGCGCGCAGCGCGACGATGTGGAAAGCTGCGCAGATTTTTGGACTGGGCAGAATGTGGATCTGGTTGGCTACGACACCATCGAGTTGGCAACCGACGTCGAGGCGCTTCGCCAGGCTCTAGGGTATGACAAGATCTCGCTTTTTGGCATCGACTATGGCACCCATCAGGGGGTCGCTGTCCTACGCTACTATGGCGCCAACGTGGACCGCGCCATCTTGGCGCTTGTGCGTGGTCCCGACCAGACGCTGCGCCTGCCCAACGATGTGGAGCGACAGCTAGAGGCGCTGGACCTGCTTGTGCAGACCGATCCAAATTTGAGCAGTCAGATCCCCAGTTTTCTGAGTCTGGTAGATTCAGTCCTTGCCCAACTGGAAGCTAATCCCATCACCGCCAGCGTCTTCGATCCCGAACAGGGCGCATCGATCCCGATTACGGTCGGCAAGCTGGATTTGCAACTGGCGACCTCCAACGCTCTTGCCACTGGCGAACAGTTTGCGTTGCCCGCGCGTTATTTTGAGATGAAACAGGGCAACTACTCTTGGCTGGCCAACCACGCCTACGCAATGCGGAGAGGACTCGGCGCCAACTTGATGCCGACGCTGGTCGAGTGTGCTTCGGGCGCAAGCGAAAATCGACAGGCGCTGGTCGATCTCCAGGCCACGGAGGCGCGTATGGGCAATGCGCTCAACGGCGTCGCCCTGCAAAGCTGCGATTTGGTCGGCAACCCGGACCTGGGTGATGATTTTCGCTCTCAACTCTTCTCCGACACACCTGTGCTGTTGGTCAGCGGCTCGATGGACGCAGAGACCCCGGTCACCAACGCCAGCGAGGTGTTGGACGGCCTCGAAAATGGGCAACATCTGGTCGTGTTGGCGGCACCCACGATCTCTTCGACGAAGCGTTTGCCGAATTGATGCCGATCCTCAGTGACTATATCTTGAGCGGCACGGCGGGCATCCTGGCGCAGACAGCCATCACCATTCCTGTCGAGTTGGAGCCGATCACCCTGTTGCCAGTGATCATCACCGACTCGGCCGGCCGAAATATTTCAACAACGTCGACTTGGCCGGCGAGCCGGTGCTGGTGCGCGTCATCCCGTGCTCGATTTTGACTGGGGACTGGAGACTCCGTCGGCTGAAATTACCAGCACCGCATATTCGGCGCGGTGGAGCGTGACGCGCAACTTCCCGGCGGGCATCTACCGTTTCTCGATCTGGGTGGACGATGGCGTTCGTCTCTGGATCGACGACGTTCTGATCATCGATCAGTGGCAGAGCGGCCCCGTGCGTTCGTATGTGCGCGATGTCAATCTGGTACGCGGCGACCATACGCTGCGCGTCGAATACTTCAACGCCGAAGAGGTCGGTTTGATTCGGCTGAATGTTGGCTATGTCCTCTATTTCCCAGATTGGAAAGCGGAGTATTTCCCCAACCTGGATCTGGAGGGAAGCCCCGTTCTGATCCGGAATGAACAGGCGATCAATTACAACTGGGGCAGCGCTTCGCCCGCGCCGGGTGTGCCCGCCGACGCCTATTCGGTGCGCTGGAGCCGGCGCGCACCGTTTGATCAAGGTAGCTACACTTTCAAGGCGCAGGTCGAAGGAGGCATGCGCCTCTGGGTAGACAACGTGCTGCTGATCGACAGCTGGGGAGACCAGGGACCACGCACGTTGGAGGCGACCACCAATCCCCTCACGGCTGGCGACCATGACCTGCGTGTTGAATATATGCGGGGCGCCCTTGGCGGTGCTATCAGCTTGACCTGGCAGCCTGTCGGCCCGCCTGCACAACCTCCCTCCGCCGTGATCTCGGCCCCCAATCGCGCTCAGGTCGGCCAGACAGTGCTCTTTGATGGCAACGGGTCGCTGGCCGCACCGGGGCGGCAGATCGTTTCCTATAGCTGGGATTTCGGCGACGGCTCGACCGCTGCCGGACCGGCGGCGGAACATGGCTATGTCAGCGTCGGCATCTACAACGTGACGCTCACCGTCGTCGATGACACCGGCCTGACCGATAGCGCTACGTTGCAGATTCGCGTAGATGTAGTCGAGGTCACGCCGGAACCGGCGACGCCGCCGGTCGCAGTGATCACAGCACCCTCCCAAGGGACGGTTGGCGCGGAGGTCACTTTCGATGCCAGAAGCTCCCAATCCACCAATCCCATCGTCAGTTTTGCCTGGGACTTTGGCGATGGCACCACCGCCAACGCCGTCCTTGTCAACAAGATCTATGGCTTGGCCGGCATTTACAACGTCACTCTACTTCTCACCGACGACCAAGGCCTGCAAGGTCGAACCAATCACCAGGTCGAGATTCTCTCCGCCGCGCCGACACCTGTCCCGCAGCCCACCGCGACGCCGACCGCCACTCCCTCCACACCGACCTCACCCGCGCCAGTTGCGGTGATCAACGCGCCGCCAAATGGCACAGTGGGTGTCGCGGTGCCTTTCGACGGCAGCGGCTCACAATCGCAGCAGCCGATCACCCAATTCGCCTGGGCATTTGGGGATGGCTCTGCCGCGGACGGCATCCAGATGGAAAAAGTCTACGGCGCACCGGGAACCTACGTCGTCGAATTGCGCGTGACCGATCAGAATGGCAGCGTCGGCGCGAACACCGTGCAGATCCAGATCGCCTCTACTGAAGCAGCCACGCCCACGCCGGAACAGCCAACCGCCACCCCCACGGTGATCGCACCGCCTTTGACCGGCAAGAACTGGGTGTTGACCTCATATTGGAACAGCCAGAGTGGTTCCCAAGCGTCGGTCCTGGCGGGCACACAGATTACCGCGCTCTTTGATGGAGCTACACTCTCTGGTTTTGGCGGATGCAACAACTATTCCACCGGCTATCAGACGAATGGCGCCTCGCTGAACATCGCGCCGCCCGCCGTGAACAGTCAGATATGCC
>JAAUPU010000303.1 GCA_012032975.1 Caldilineaceae bacterium
AGTGGGGCCTCCTGCGCGCCAGCGAACTGTTGGGCCGGCAGGGATTCCAAGACAGTTGGCACGTCGGCATCGCGTTTGGAGGTCCGACGCAACATCTTTGACCGCGGGTGCATCACCGACTTCCTGGGAGCGTGCGGGCAGTGCGACGTCCTGCAATGTACGCTGGACTGCTGTCACGTCTTCGGTTAGACCCGGTGCGACATCTCTGTCAACCTGACGCCGCGCCTCTGGCCCGGTCGAATCGACCGCGTCGATTGGGGCGACTGGAGTGGTCGCTTCCGGCATCGAATCCGGTCGCCGCTGCACATCCACATTGGGCTTGGAAGCGGTCGTCTCTGCCAGCTGGCCGTCGCCACTCGGTGGGACAGACGCTGCCGACTGCTGAAGGCTGGCCAGATCACTCCCCTCCGTCGAGTCCGCCCGAGCTTCCTGAACCTCGACGCGCTGCACATCGACCTGTGGCGCGTTGGACCGAGCAGCTGGGATTTCGGGGGCAACCGCTTGTTCTACCGTAGACTGCTTTCCGAATGGCGAGTTCTCCCCAAGCGCTTCTTGGCTCAATGACTCCGACGTGGATACAGAATCAACATCCGACATGCGTTGGACAGGCAAAACGTCTGCTGGTTCCGCACGGTCGTCGGATGGACCGGTCGATTCGGCAAACCGCTGTGCCACCGCGATCGACGGATCGCCTTGGTCCGCGGTCGCTGCCTCGACAGTTGGAACATTGGGCGACAGCATGGGCGCGGCATCCTGCTTTTGCTGCAGAGAGGCTGATTCAACCTGATGACCAACTGCGCTTGATGAAACTGCTCCGTCGGATACATCTTCCAGAAGCCGCTGCACATCAGGCGCAACCGACTTGATCTCGCCCGGCCCTGGATCGGGTGCACTGTTCGGGTCGTTGGCTACATCGCGCTGAACGACAAGCGGGACATCCACGTCAGGCAGACGCTGCAAAGCTGGCCGTTCTTGTTCGGAAGCGGCAACTCCCGCGGCAGGGGATTCCCGCTGGTCTCTCACTTCACGCTGCAACGCAGGTGTCTGTTCGGTCATCGAACCTGCTTCAAACGTTTCGCCACCTGACTGAGGCGCCGCGGGGCCATTCACCGGCTCCGGCTGCGTCGGCACCGGGAAATCCGCGTCGGGCAGCCGCTGAAGGGCAGCCGCTTCTTGTTCGGAAGCGACGGTCGCCGCGGGTGCCTCCCGCTGAACGGTAGATTCCTGCCGCAGTTCTGCTGTCTGCTGGGCGACTGAATCCGCTTCGGGGTATTGAATACTTGTCCCAGGCCCAGCGCTCACGCGGTCTGTCGCATCGCGCTGGAGTGGTGGCGAATCGCTTTGGCCCGACTGCATGGGAAGCGGGTCATCCGTATCAGGCAAGCGCTGCAAGGCAGACGATTCTCGCTCGGGTGCTGCAGCTTCCGCAGGAGGCAGCGTCGCCAATTCGGTTTCTGGCGCTACCGATTCCGGTTCCGGGGCTAAATCTACGGCATCCGCCACATTGCGCTGAAGCGCTGACGGTTCGCTATCCACCTCCGGTTGCGGACGAGGCAGATCATTGGAGTCGGGTGTGCGCTGTACCGTTGAAGATTCTTGCTGGGGTGCAGCAGCTTGCGCAGGAAGCAGCGTCGCCGCACCGGTATCAGGCGCTGCCGAGCGCGGTTCAGCAGTTGGATCCACAGCGTCCGTCGCATCACGCTGAAGCCTTGCAGGTTTGCTTTCCAACTCCGGTTGCGCACGAGGCAGGTCATTGGACTCGGGCGTACGCTGCAACGCCGAAGATTCCTGCCGGGGCGCAATCCCTTCCGAGTGGCTTACGTCTGGCTGGACGGTGGGCGATGACCGCTCCTCGGTCGCATCCGATCTGATCTGTTCGACTTTTTCCACCATTTCAGGTTGTCGCTGCAGATCAGCTTGCGACAGCCCCGAAGGCGCGCCAACTGGGTCAATCGAGTCCGCAGGGGTCGCAGGTTTCGTCTGGATTGAACGGTCTGCTTCAAGATCTCGTGCAAACGTGGCCGGTTGTCCAGAATCTGGCGCTTCATCGACCGGCGCTGCGGGCGGCGCTGCGGGCGGCGCGACGGGTTGGACGTCTGCTTCCCGTTGGACGCTGTCCGGTATTTTGACATCTGGTTGGCTGGCCTCGACAGATGGTTCGCCCTCCGAGGGATCAGAGCCCGATGGCTGATCGGCCTGTGCAGCCTCGCTGACCGGCGGGGTCGAACTTTCCGTCTGCCGGCGCACAACATTCGCAGTGTCGGGGCCACCGGCCCACTCGAAGATCGGGGCTGACCAAAATCCTAACGACGGCTCGGGCGCGTCACTCAGTTTTGGGGTTGAAATGATCTCGGATCTGGAGAAGGCGAGGCCACGCACAGGTTGCGATGGCGCCTGTGGGTTTGCCTGCGGTGAGGCAGATTGAGTGTCAGACGCACGTTGCAAGGGTGGCCTGGCTCTGCGAGCTGGCGATCGCCGAATCTCACTCGGGCTATCGCCGGAAAGTAAATTGCTGGCGAGCCGGTATGGGGAGTCGTCATAGGTCGGCGCTCGCTGAACCCGAGAATCATCGCCACTTTCCGCGGACGTTTCTGCCGCGGCGGATGCAGCAGTTTCAGCCGCAGCTTTGGCAGATGCAATTCTCTGCCGCAGCGCGTTGGAGCGGCTATATTGGGCTTCGCCATATTCAGATGACCTCTGAACGCCACTGTCTGGCGGGCTAGACGGATCTGGATCCGCTGCCTTCGCCCGCTCAAGCCGATCGCGAATAGTCCTGCTTCGACTGGGGATAGCGCCCGCATCTGCACTTTCTGCTGAAGCTGCAACTGGGTTGGAGCGCTGAATCCTGGCCTGCTCTATACGACTACGAATCTCGGCTGAACGGCTGACAACCGTGCTGGCGCTCGGCTGTTCAGGCTGCCGTTGCACTTCACTCGCCTGTTCGCTCGCGCGTGGAGCGTCAGCGCCAACCGAGGTAGACTCGACAAAGCTGGCCGATGCCCGCCGGATGGCATCGCGGATCGCAGCCACTTTGGAGGTCGAGGAAGGCGCACTTTCAGGCGAGCGCTGGACTGCGGCATCGCTTGGCCGAGGGCTGAACGGGCGATTCAGACGCTGCCCTCCCTCGGCCTGCCGCGTCCAACTGGTCAGATGCACGCTGGATCGCATCGCGTATGGCCGAAACGGTGCTGGAGGAGGCTGTCGGCGGTGTCGAGACTTCCGAACGTTGTACGTGAGGAAAGAGCGACGATGTTGCCGGTGACGGTTCGCCAAAAGCGCCCTCCGAAACGCCTGCCTCACTCAGGTAGGCAAAC
Source organism: Caldilineaceae bacterium (assembly GCA_012032975.1). Next base: position 3,315 of record JAAUPU010000303.1, read on the forward strand.
GGGTCCGCTGCGCTGCTGGGCAACTGGCTTTCCATGGCCGAGGTTTCGCCGGGCACGGGCAAACGAGCCACATCGGTGGTGCTTCCGGTGGAGACGTGAGCTGTATATTTGGAAACGATTCGACTGGCGGCAACATGGCGTTGGATGATGTCGCCAACCAGGGATCCGCTGCCGACGTCCAGACCAGCGCGCTGAACCGTGCCTTGATCCCTTTGACGGGGAACGCGGGTCAAGGCCAGCGGGCGCAGACCAATCGGTGTGCCAGAACCGGCAGTCCGTCTGGATGCTCGAAGCAAACGTTGAATCCACGGCATGGCAGACAACGCCGTTCGCTGCACCGCCGAAATCGACGTGGATGCCAGGCGCCCCAAATCACCAGCCGACGCTCCGTTCGACGGATTCGATTGTTCTCCTGGGCGATCGACCTGTGCTTCGCTCATCTGTAGACCAGACTAAAAACCAATCAGAATATGGAGCAAAATTCTTGCGCAGAGTTCGTGTACGGATTCAACGAATGACGATGACACTTTCAGAAGTGACCGAGAATTCGTCACTCCACGGCATGACCAATGATGGCGCGCCCCACAAAACCCGCGGCCATCTGCGCGATTGCCAGCCCTTCCGTTGCCAAGACTGTCTCTATCGCCAGGTCGTCAAACGCGAGCTCCAGCGACTCCATGGCAACGGATGTGCTGTCCACATCAAGCGTCGGACCGGTCCATTTCACAGGAAAGGCGTTGTTGAGGTGATAGAAGCGAGCAGGCGCCAGCGTTGGAAAATAGGAAGAGTACTGCATGATCGTGACAGGGTATTTGGCCGCGCCTCCGTTTTCAGCGTCAGCCATGAACCATTTCGAAAGCGTTGAAGAAAATGCAAGACCGCGTTTCAACGTCACGTTGCCAAACTTGGACGTCCGGGCAGCTTGTGTGTGTAGTGGTTCAGTCCGCCTTCCCTGTACTCCTCATAGTCTCGGGTCATCTCAAGACCATCACAATTCGAAAAACCACCGGCAAACTCAGTAATCGCATTCAGGCTCAAGCCCAAGCCGAGATCCACGAAGACATAGAATTTGAATGCAGGCACCGGATCGTAATTCGGTGTGAGTATCGACAGGCCAATCGCCTTTCCTAAGGCTGCTGCGCCTTTTCCACTAGGAAGTAGACTCATCTTGCTTTCCTTTCCCAAACCTGGATCATCTCTATCAGACCGCCATCCTACACGAGACTCATGCGTTCTCGCTCGACCTGGACTTGGCGCAGCCACATATCGACGACTCGGCGAGCCAAACGGTACTTATCAATCGGCACATCCTCGTCATCTTCGCAGACCTCGTCTTCGGCGCTGAGGCAGAAGTCATCTTCATCACCCAGCAGGATCGACCTGATCAGTTCTTCAAGCTTGTCCTCGTCGCCATCTGCTGCATCCAGTTCATCGGCATGGCCTCGCCACCTTTTTTTCAGCGCGGCGATGGTTTCCGCATCGATATCAGGGGATGCCTGTCCCAGGACAATATTGGCCTTGACCGCCAGTTTCGCGTCTTCAGCGAGTCCGCTGAGAACCTCCCGTTGATTGTCCGTCAATGCCATCTGATTTCTCCATCGTCTCCCAGTGCATCCGTGCCAGCTGCAATGGTTGTGCTATGTTGTCTGCCCACCCATGCGGCGGTTGATCTTTGCAATCTCATCCACCCAGCGCTCGCGATCACGATGTTCCAGGTTCATGATGCGGTCGTGCGACCAGTGGAAGTGATAGGCGATATAGGCTACCTCCTCATGCAGACGATCGAGGGGGTAGCCTATGATCCCCCCAAGTCTGCGATATCAACCTCGATCTGTGTGTTGCATTGAGGGCAGACGATCTGTATGGTCGTCATGCCTTCCTCGTTGATG
>JAAUPU010000304.1 GCA_012032975.1 Caldilineaceae bacterium
GTCGTCGTATTGTTGAGGACGACCGTATCGGAAAAGATCGCGTTGGCCTCCTCGACCGAGACGCCGCCGCCGGGCAGTGAGGACAGACCCGCGACCAGACGGATGTTCTCGATGCGCACGTCAATGGCCGGATTGCTGCCGGGCGCCTCCGTCACAATGCGCAGGACGCGGCCCAGAGAAGTGGCGTTGATGCCGGTGGGATTGGCCACCGGATCAGAGAGGGTCCAGTTGGTCGTGGTGTAGCCGCCAGCCAGCGTCAACGTCTTGGAGATATAGACGGATTGCGCCGCGCCGCCGACGCTGTTGACGCCAAAACACATGCCGGCGACCTTGACCGTGTCGCCAGCGGAAGCCGCGTCCACCGCTTCCTGGACTGCGCCAGCGTCTGTACTACCAAATACGGTGGTCCCATTGTCCGGCGTGGCGAAGCATTGATCCGACACGATTGCGCCCGCGTCCTGGCGCGTGGCCACTGTAAAAAGCAACGCCAAAAGCAGCGCAAAGCCAAAGCCGCGCCAGATCTTCCTAAAGATCGAAAACGTGCGGGGAAAAAATCCTTCATCCGAGACTACCTGCTGTGCTGCCATGTAGATTCCCTCCTGGCAATGTAAGAGTGGCGACCGCGTGTCATCTGTCGGAAATCTGGGGTCGGGTGCGGCGCCACGGAAATGTCGATCCCCAACCATTCCACTCTATCATACTGACGCAGATTATGCCTCAAATTCGGGCTGGAAGCTCATGCACAGCACGCTCACAGACGCCAATCATCCGCTCTCTCGATAGTGGTACTCATAGCGCGTGGCAAAACCGGCAGACGCATAGAGTCGCAGCGCGGGCAGGTTGTCAACCATGACCTGGAGATAGGCGCAGGTCATACCCTCTTCAATAGCCCACGCTGCCAGGCTATTGACCAACGCTCGACCCACGCCGCGCCGCCGGAATGCTGTCAGTGTCGTCATATTGAAGAGACCCAGCCAGCCATTGGCCGCTACGCCTGACCCTACCGCAATGATTTCGCCTTCTATGATCGCACGAGCAAACGCGGTGGCCGGCGGGATGCGCTCCAAAATGGCGCGACGGGTCTCTGCGGACGGTCCAGAAAGTTGCTCGGCTCGGCAATAGGCGGAGAACCAGGCATCATCCACCTCATCGGAGAGGATCACGTCCACCCCCTCGGCAGTTCGAGGAGAGGCGCAGACCCTGCTCAACGCCGCGATCTGAACTGCGGTGTGCGACACGGCTTCATAGCCCCGCTCGGCCAGCCGTTGATCCAGATCCGCTGGCTGCATCGCCGGTGAAATCTGGTAGCGGACGGGTGCATGGCGCGCCCTGTAGAAGCGCTCGACCTGCTGCATGAGTTCGTCCACGTCCGCGGCTGAGTCCAGGTGATTGGGCCAGACCGAGTTAGCGCGACGCGTCACGCCGTGGTTGTAGCGCAACCGCCATCCGTCGCGTATCACGACCTCTGCAGCGGGCCAGGCGTCGAATGCTACTGTTTCCAATTCAAGCGTCGTCATCGCCTTGCACTCCTCACTGGCAACCCAAAATGCCCGTTCGCTTTTGTCCCCGTCGGCTTCTATGCTACACTCCACCCATGAGCAAAACATCATCTGAACCCATCGCTGCACCCACCGCAACGACCATCAACAGCGACTACACCCTGCTGGACTCAGGCGACATGGCCAAGTTGGAGCAGGTGGGCAAGTTTACGTTGGTTCGCCCAGCGCCCCAGGCGATCTGGCCACCTCAACGTTCTGCCGGGGAATGGAAACGCGCCCACGCAGTCTTTACCCGCGACGCCAGCGGTGGCGGTCAGTGGGAGTTTGATGAGCGCGTCAGCCGCCGCGAGTTCGACATACTCTATAACAACCTCTCTTTCCAGATCAAACTCACCGACTTTGGCCACATAGGTCTCTTCCCGGAACAGACCGACAACTGGGATTGGCTGCGCGAGAAGATTCGCACGCGCATGGCCCACAGCAACCGCAACGTGCATGTGCTCAACCTCTTCGCCTACACCGGCGGCAGCACGCTGGCTGCGAGCCAGGCCGGCGCCCATGTGGTGCATGTCGATGCGGCCAAGGGCGTGGTGGACTGGGCGCGCAAGAATGCCCAACTCTGCCGCATGGACGACCGGCCCATCCGCTGGCTGGTGGACGACGCGGTCAAGTTTGTCAAACGGGTAAGTGCGGACGCGGCCATAGCTATCAGGGCATCATCCTCGACCCGCCTTCTTTTGGCCGCGGTCCCAAGGGCGAGGTCTTCAAGATCGAAAAAGACCTGATCCCGCTGCTCGAAGAGTGTGCGACCTTACTCGCCAGGGATGCCTTTTCGTACTCTACAGTTGTCACACGCCGGGCTTCACGCCCATCAGCATGAGCAACCAACTGACTACCGTCCTCGGCAAGCGCGGCGGTCAGATCGAAAGCGGCGAGATGACCATCCCCGAACGAAGCGGACGGTTGCTGCCCAGCGGCGTCTACGCCCGCTGGTCTGCCGACGACACAGCCGGGTAAGGTTGCCCTTTGGCTGACCGCGGCCTCTTGTGATGACCCTTCTTATTTCCAGCCTTCAAAACGAACGTATCAAAGAGTTGATCCGTCTGGGCAAACGGCGGGTGCGCGATGCGCGGGGCGTCACCCTGGTCGAGGGCGTGCGCGAGATCGGCCATGCGTTGGCCGCCGGCGGAAAACTGGCAGAGGTCTACGTCTGCCCGGAGTTGACTGTCGGCGGAGAAGCAAGGCGCTGTTGTCCCAGCTAGACGCGGCCTGCGTGGACGGTTGCGAAATGGTTCATGTCAGCCGCGCCGTCTATGCCAAGATCGCCTATCGGGCCGACAGCGGGGGCGTGGTGGCCGTCTTCGCCTGTGCGTCGCGTTTGCTCGACGACCTGCCGATTGGGCAACCGGCGTTTCTGGCCGTGGTCGAAGGTGTGGAGAAGCCTGGCAACCTGGGCGCCATCCTGCGCACCGCCGATGCCGTGGGCGTAGATGGGCTGATCGTCTGCGGCGGCGCCACCGACCTCTACAACCCCAATGTGGTGCGCGCCAGCCTGGGCGCGCTCTTTACCGTTCCCGTGGCCGAGGCAACGACCGAACAGACCATCGCCTGGCTGCGCGACCGCCAGATCGCATTGGTCGCGGCCACGCCCGATGCGGCTGCCAACTACACAACGGTGGACCTTAGCGGCCCGGTCGCTGTCGCCCTGGGCAGCGAGGCGTTTGGCTTGTCTCCCGCGCTGCACGCCGCCGCAGAGCACCACGTTTCGATTCCCATGCGCGGGCGCGTGGACAGCCTCAATCTTTCTACATCCACCGCGCTTCTGCTCTATGAGGTTCTGCGCCAACGCTCGCGCTAAATCCCGACGCTTGGAAGCCTCACTACTGCGTGCCGAGAGCCGTTCCATTATCGTGTGGACACGACGAGACGAAGCGTTGACGTAACGTAGCTCAGTCGCATGTGACGCGGCATCGGGGTTTGGCGCATTTGTTTGACGTAATATAGTCGGTATGTTAGACTTTTTGCTACGAATTTGGATGCCGTTTTGTCTTTTGGACAGACTGCAATGACCAGGCTGCACCATCCCCAATATTCTCGATGTAACCGAAGGCGCCATTTATATGTTGCCGCACCGCCCCAAACCAAACGGATGGTGTTAACCCTAGAGCAGCCACAGGAACTGATATGAATTCGAGAAGAGTCCGTAGTGGTGTCATCTACTTCTTGCTGTTGATCGCGCTCGGTGCATTTCTCTACGCGTCCTTTGCCCGCCGACCGAGCAATGCATCGGCTACCTTGGCGATTGCTGAAGTCGCCGACCTGGTGCGTAGCGGCAATGTCGAGTCGTTGAGCACCAAGAACAACAAAGTCACCGTCGTCAAAACCACTGACGAGGTGCTTGAATCGCGCACGGAAGCCACTGTGGGCCTGGTCGAAACGTTGAGCAACCTCGGCGTGACCCCCGAACAGATCAAGCGTGTTCAGATCAGCGTTGAGTCACCCAGTGTGTGGGAAAACTGGAGCGGTATATTGTTGGCGCTGCTGCCCTTGCTCCTTTTGGGTGCGTTCTTCTTCTTCATCCTGCGCCAGGCCCAGGGCGCTGGCAACCAGGCATTCAGCTTTGGCAAGAGCCGCGCACGCATGTTCACTGGGGATCGCCCCACGGTGATGTTTACCGATGTGGCCGGCAACGACGAAGCCAAGCAAGAGCTGGAAGAAGTCGTCGAGTTTCTGAAGGAGCCGGAGAAATTCGCCAGCCTCGGTGCGCGCATCCCCAAGGGTGTGCTGCTGGTCGGTCCTCCCGGTACTGGCAAGACCTTGATGGCCAAGGCCGTTTCCGGCGAAGCGGGTGTGCCCTTCTTTAGCATCTCCGGTTCGGAATTTGTGGAAATGTTTGTCGGTGTGGGCGCGAGCCGTGTGCGCGATCTCTTTGAGCAGGCCAAGAAAAATTCGCCCTGCATCATCTTCATCGATGAGATCGACGCGGTGGGTCGTCACCGTGGCGCCGGCATGGGCGGCTCCCACGACGAACGTGAGCAGACCCTCAACCAGATCCTCGTGGAGATGGATGGCTTCGACACCGATACGAATGTGATTTTGGTGGCCGCCACCAATCGCCCAGACATCCTGGACCCTGCGCTGCTGCGCCCGGGCCGCTTCGACCGCCGCGTCACCATGGATGCGCCCGATCTGAAGGGTCGCCGCGCGATCCTGGATGTGCATGTGCGAGGCAAGCCATTGGCTACCGATGTCGACCTGGAAGTGGTTGCAAAACAGACGCCCGGTTTTTCTGGCGCAGACATCGAAAACCTGGTCAACGAGGCCGCCATTCTTGCCGCTCGCCGCAACCGCCGTTCGGTCAGCATGGACGAATTCCAGGAAGCCATCGAGCGGGTTTTGGCCGGACCAGAACGGCGCAGCCGGCTGATGTCGATGAAAGAAAAAGAGATCGTGGCCTACCATGAAGCAGGCCATGCGATCGCCATGCATGTGCTGCCCAACCACGACCCCGTCCACAAGATCACCATCGTGCCCCGCGGCATGGCCGGCGGCTACACCATGAGCCTGCCCGATGAAGAGACCCAACTGGTCACAAAAGAGAAATTCAGAGATATGCTGGTGGCGCTTCTGGGGCGGGCGCGTGGCCGAGGAGATCAAGTTTGGCGACGTGACCACCGGCGCCAGCAACGACCTGGAAC
>JAAUPU010000305.1 GCA_012032975.1 Caldilineaceae bacterium
GACCCGCGCAGCAAGACCTTGCGCTTAAGCCCCCAGGTCTTCGAAAGCCCGTCTTTGGCGGCGGTCGGTGTGGCTGCCCACGAAACGGGCCATGCTTTGCAGGATCAGCAACATTACGGCGCGTTGAAGCTGCGCTCGGCGATGGTGCCCACTGTTCAGATCGGCAGTTGGCTTGGCCCCATCATCTTCTTCATCGGGCTTTTCCTGACCAGCGCGATGGGCAATACCATCGCCTGGATTGGACTGTTTATCTTTGGAGCGACGGCCCTCTTTACGTTGGTGACATTGCCCGTTGAATTCGACGCCAGCAAGCGCGCCAAACAGCTGTTGGTGACAGAGGGTATCTTGGCGCCACAGGAGTTGCAGGGCGTCAACAAGGTGCTGGATGCGGCCGCACTCACCTACGTGGCGGCGGCGTTGCAGGCGATCATGACGCTGGCTTATTACGCATTCCTGTTGGTAGGACGTCGTGATTAGGCGCCCGTTTGCAGCAGAGCGCGATTCTCAGGAAGGAAGGGGCAAATGTTTACAGGTTCTCCTACCTATGTTCGGTTCAGACAATTTTCGCAGCGTGGCAGCGGTCTCTCCTGGCTGATCATCGCACCGGGCGTCGCGCTAATTCTGCTCGCCGTGGCCATCCTGGTATGGCCGGAACTCCTGGCTTATCTGGTAGCGAGCGCGCTGCTTTTTGCCGGCATTTCGTTGACACTCTGGGGATGGTCTGTGCGGCGACTGGAGAAGGCGGCTCGGTCGCGCTCTGAGACTGTGTATTACGAGGGTCCTGTAAGTCTGAGTTGTAGCTTGTGCATGGGCGTCAATCTGGAGAGTGGATGGCCCAAGGCGCTGATTAAATAGGGAAGATCGGTGAAGGCATTCCACTTGGGGTGCCTTCACCTTTTGTATGCACGTGTTATCGTACGTACCAAACACACATCGGCCCAACCGCTTCTTGGGCCGCAGGGATTGAGATGGGCATGATGAATAGAGAATCCTCACCGAAGCTATGGGCAACTGGCTGGCGACGTTTGTGGAGGAATGGGTTGCCCGTTCCTACTGGCGATTGTCGCCGTTTCAACCCATAGTTGATGGATGGCTTTGTGGAGCAGACACAGACCCGTGGAACTACGCCGATAGATTTGCAGCATCCACGTGTGGGCGCAATGCGCTGGTGGGATTGGCTGTTGCTGGCTGGATTCCTGTTGATCTTTGTGGCCCAGGCTGCCCTCGCTTCCCCGCATAAATCAGCCTCGTTCGACGAGCAATACCATCTGGGTGCAGGTTATGCCTATCTGCGGACCGGCGACTTTCGCCTAGCCACCAATCACCCACCGCTCGCCGGGCTGTTGGCCGGGCTGCCTCTGCTTGCCGATGATGGAGTTGTGCTTCCTCTGGATCATCCTGCATGGAGCAACGGGGATCGCTTCCTCTTTTCAGATCAGTTTCTCTGGGAGTCGAATCAGAATGGTCCAGATCTGCTGATTCACGCACGCCAACCGATCATCTTGATCGGCGTCTTGCTGCTGGTAGCAATCTTATTTTGGGCGCGACGTTTTTTCGGTCTCTTTGCCGGGTGGCTGGCGCTTGCTGTAGCGGTATTCGATCCGAATCTGATTGGCCAATGCGCGGCTGGTGACCACAGATTTGCCCCTTACTTGCTTTTTCTTTGTGGCAGTGTGGCAGCTTTGGCGCTGGCTGGACCAACCCCATTGGGCGGCGATCCTGCTGGCCGGCATCGCCGCCGGCTTGGCGATGGCATCCAAGTATACGGGCCTTCTGATTTGGCCAGTGGTCGTGGGTATTCTGCTGATTTACCCTGCGCAAGATGGCGTGAGCTGGCGACGTCGCGCCGTTATGTTGATCGGCATGGCGGCCTCTGCCATGATGGTGTTGTGGGCGCTCTACAGTTTTGATTTCGGACCAATTGCCGCCCTGCCCATCAATCTCCCATTGCCCGCTCCGTTTTACTGGCAACAACTGAGCAACACCTTCAGCCACATTGTGAACCCGGCGGATGCGAATCTTGCCTACTTGCTGGGGCAGGCATCCGTCCAAGGATGGTGGTACTATTTTCCGATTGCGCTGGCTGTAAAAACACCCCTGCCTACTCTGATCCTGGCGCTGGCCGGCCTGTTCCTCATGGCATGGCGGCGTCTATGGTGGCGACAGTCCGTGCTGTGGGCGCCGGTTTTGGCATTTCTCGTACTGGCCTTGACAGGTGCGCTGACCATTGGGTATCGACATATGCTGCCAGCCATCCCCTTTTTGATCATGCTGACTGGCAACGTGGTAGCTGCCGACACCGTGGGACAGATCAGCGCGCCCGGGGGAAATCGGGCGCGCCGGCGGCCTTTTTTGCTCTGATGGGTCTCGTCCTGCTGCTCTGGTTGGCAATCAGCGCGGGACGAATCTACCCGAACCAGGAGTCGTTCTTCAATGAGCTAGCCGGCAACTGGACAAACTGGAGCAAGATCCTGGTGGACTCGAATCTAGATTGGGGCCAAGACCTGCCCGCGCTGCGACAAGTGATGGAGGAAAGAGGGATCGAACGGGTCAACCTGGCCTATTTTGGCAAAGGTGTGCCCGAACGATACGGTGTTCAATATGCACCGCTGCCTGGCTATCTCCGCTTCATCGAGGGCGTCGAATTGAACGCCTACAATCCATACACACCGGAACCTGGCTGGTATGCAATCAGCGCGACCAGCCTCCGCCTCGGTTTGATGCAGACGGAATCGGTCGACCTCTATGCCTACTTTCGCGATTTAGTACCGGATGCACGCGCTGGATACTCTATCTATTTATATGAGGTAAGGGACCAGCCTGAGCTGCCTGTTGATCGGATTGCGGTAGTGGGCAGCAAGGTGTCCGAGATGACGCCTGATGCTTTGGGGATTCAGGCAGAGCGCCGAACGCAGGTGAAATGGTTGCGCTCACCAGAGGCGACCATCTATCCGCTCGGAGAAGGGTTCTCGCTTCCTACCGAAGCAGATTTTCATCCCGTCGATGCGAACTTCGATGGGGTCTTCAGTTTGATGGGCTACACGCTTCCAGAGGCCTCTGTCCAGCCGGGCGAGGATCTGGACATCGAACTCTATTGGTCGGTGGGCGAGAAGCCCATGCCGATGCCAGCGCCGACCAAAGGTGAACCGCTCTCCGCTTTTGTGCATTTGACCACAGATAAAGCCGATGAGATCGAGAGTCAGTTCGACGGCTGGCGCACCGCGCTGCGGGGTCTGGAAGCAGGCGACATCATTGTGCAGCGCGTGCAGTTGTCAATCGAGGACGATATTCCGCCTGGGAGCTATACGCTTCGGGTTGGACTGTATTCGCCGCAAACGTTTGGGCGTCTACCCGTTGTGACACCAGAAGGGCAGTTCGACCACGTCGAACTGGGCAACCTGGTTGTTCAATAGCTGTGGCTATCGCCAGTTCTGCCGCATTTTGGAGATTCAAACGATGAGAATCTATAGTGGTGCGTTGTTCGTCGTATGGTCGCGCTGAGGTGAAAGCATGTTGTTGTAGGCAGAAATCCCGAAAATGATGGGTCAACGCAGAAAATTATATCAAACTGTTTTTTGGGCAGCGATCGTCCTAATTCTTGTCCTCGGTCTTGGAAAGACCCTGGCTAACCCAACCGTGCCCGCGGATGACCGCCGCAGCTCGTTGGTGATCAGCGAATTCATGGCCGACAACACAAGCAGTCTGACCGACGAAGACGGCGATTTCTCCGACTGGATCGAGATCCATAACCAAAGCCCAGAAGTGGCCGATCTGGGCGGCTGGTCGCTGACCGATGACCCGACAAAGCCGGAAAAATGGAGCTTCGGCAGTCTGGTTTTGCAGCCCAATGAACGGATCGTCGTCTTCGCTTCGGGCAAGGACCAGCCGCGTATCCGTACTATCGAGCAAGATGGCGAGATCGAACTGCTGCACACCAATTTCAAGCTCAACGCCGAAGGTGGTTTTCTTGCCCTCTATGCCCCCACTGCTCGCCGCTATCTGGATGCGACCGCGCTCAACTATCCACCGCAGATTCGCGATGTCTCCTTTGGCCGCTATCAGGAGCCTGCTGGAGAGGCTGGGTTTGGCTATCTTGTCGAACCAACACCGGGGGAAGCGAATCTTGCTCCGACATGGAAGGGGGCGGTTGAGCCGGTCAGCTTCGATGTCGAACGTGGCTACTACGACCAGCCATTTGATGTCAAGCTGAGGAGTGAAACCGAAGGCGCCATGATCCGCTACACGGTCGATGGCAGCGACCCGAGCGCCGAGACCGGCGCATTCTATGCTGGGCCGATTGCGATCTCGAACACGACCGTCTTGCGCGCCGCTGCCTTTGTGCCAGAATACCGTCCTTCTCCATCGACGACGCAGACCTACATTTTTCTCGACGACGTGGTGGCCCAGCCCGCGCAGCCGGACGGCTTTCCAGAAACGTGGGGCCAGCATCACATCTCATTTGCCGGATATACAGAAGGCGAACCCCGTCTTGCCGATTATGAGATGGATCCCGACATCGTCCTCGACCCGACCTATGGACCGCAGATGCGCGATGCATTGCTTGCGTTGCCCACGCTTTCGCTGGTCACCGATCTGTCGAATCTGGACATCTACGCCGAGCCAGGCAAGCGTGGACCAGAGTCCGAGCGGCCGGTTTCGGTCGAACTCTTTTACCCGGATGGCAGCCAGCCTGGCTTTCAGATCAACTCGGGCATCCGTATTCAGGGCGGCGCGGGTCGCTGGGAATTCATGCCCAAGCACTCGTTCCGTCTCTTTTTCAAGCGCGACTATGGCCCCACCACCCTTTCTGCCCAGCTTTTTCCAGATTCCCCCGTCAGCGAATTTGAAACATTGACCTTGCGTGCCGGCGTGGATCGCAGCTATGCCGGCCATCCGCCGGCTGAAGGCGAAAGCGCCAACCACCGGGCGACCACCTACACACGCGACGAATGGGGGCGCGATGCTCAGATCGCGGTCTCGGGCGTGGGTTCGCACGGCATTTTTGTGCATCTCTATCTGAATGGCCTCTACTGGGGCATCTATAACGTGGTCGAACGGCCTGACAATGCCTTCGCCGCGTCCTACATGGGCGGTGTCAAAGAAGAATGGTTTTCTGCCAATCATGGCGGTGCAGTGGATGGCCAGATGGATCGCTTCAACGTGCTGATCCAGTTGGCCGAAGAGGGCGGTCT
>JAAUPU010000306.1 GCA_012032975.1 Caldilineaceae bacterium
CTTGGGCATCATCGGTGGGGCGCGGCTGGCCACGGTGATGCTGGTGCTGGGTCTGCCCGCGCTGGATGTGGCCTGGCTGATCGTCAGCCGCTGGCGTCGCGGCGATTCACCGGGCCAGGGCGGGCGCGATCATCTGCACTACCGCCTGTTGGACAAGGGCTTGAGTGAGCGGACCATCGTGGTTGGCTACTGGCTCTTTTGCGCACTCTTCGGCGCGCTGACGCTGTTGTTGGACGATCGCCTGTACAAGTTGGTGGCGCTGCTGGGGTTGGGCGCGCTGGCGTTGGCGCTCTTGGTCTGGGCCAGTCGGGCGCCGGGCCAGCGGCGCTCTTGAACGCGCTGGGGATGCAACTGCCGGAGGAAGCGCCATGATTGGACGGATGAAAGGATGACGAGCAACGGCGTCATCCTTTCATCCGTCATCCTTTCCCGATACTTGTCGTGATGGATGGGATCGCGTCAACGGCCGACGCCGTCGTAGACCGCGGCGCTGGTGGCGTAGATCAGGTTGGCGATGGCGGTGATGGGAGCGCCGCTGCTGGTGACCAGCGCGCTGCCGGTGAAGCTGCTGCCCAGCGCATCGAACGAAGTCGGAGGGAAGTCACCGCCGTTGCAGGTGTTGGCCCCGGTTGCCTGACCCGGCGTCAGAGTTTTCGTAAGTGGAGCGCCGAGCCTGGCGACGCCCGCGCTGTCATAGTACTGGATGCTGACCGTCGTGCTCGCGGTGCCCACATTGAGTACGTTGAGCGCGGCGTACTTGCTATAGCTGTTGCAGTTGCTGCCCGAACCATGCCGGTATTGCAGCGGGAGCACCACACTGGCCCGGCCATCGGCCGCGGAGACCAGCTTGTAATGGCCGGCGGCATCCTTGCTGCCCCAGATCGTCGTGCCCACCCCAGCCAGAGACTTATTTGCATCGATGTCGATGGAGCCATCCCAGTTGTTGCCCAGGGAATAGAAGGTAGCGGCCGGCTCGGAACCACCGTTGCGGGTGTTGTAGCCCTGGGCGGTGAAGGCGCCGTGGCTGCGACTGATGGTTAGGTCAGTGTTGCCTGTATCCCGGTTGATGTAGCGCAGGTCCACTTCGACCGTGGAACCCGCAGTGTTCTGCAGCACGGTCGCGCTGAACAGATACCAGATGCTGGAGCAGTCTCCTGCACAAACCCGGTAGACCGACGGGCAAAGAGGTTGGCGTTGGGCTGCTGGATGCCGGTGTAGGCGGCGTAGCGCCCAGTGTTCCAACTGGTGAGGGCGGCCACCGCCAGGGGCTGGCCGTTAGTGCTCTCGACAATCGCCGACCCATCTGGGTTGAGCGTGGTGGGCGGCGAGAGCGCCAGCCGTCCACCCGCGGCCAGCGAGTAGAATTGGGTGCTCAACTCCATGCCATCGCGCTTGCGATAGGCGACCTTGATGTTGGCGCTCTGGCTGCCGGCGTTCTGGACGAAGAGGTCGGACCACTGGTAGGGGTCGTAGTGGTAGACCGCGGGCAGGTAGCTCTTGGTGGCGATGTCCAATCCAGAAACACCGCTGTAGGCGTAGCGCCCTGTGCCGTTGCTCGTCTCCACCACTACAGATAAATCAGCGCTGCCGTCTACAACAGCCGATGCTACGTTAGTCTGGTTGCAGTTATAGGAGGCGGATTGATTAGCGAACAGTGTGCCATTCAGTTCACAGGCAAGTGTTCCATCGCTTCTTAGAAAATTCACTTTGATCCTGTTATACCCACCACCATTGTTGCGAACTCTGACTATCGATGACCATCCGCTGCCATGCTTAACCTGCGGGATATACGTCGCTTGGCGGACGAGTTTGAGAGCATCCACACCCACTTGACACCAAGACCCGGGGCAGTGTTGGTTGTATACCTCTCCGGTAGCATCAAAAGCATAGACATAACTACTCGAATTCATCCGATATACACCGATACTGACCCATTGATTTGATAGGCCCTGCTGATCGACTCTGGCTGTAGATATTCCGTCTCTATGAACAATCTTGTATTCTGCTTCCCAACTTGTCGCGTTAGTGCTTGGAATATAGACATGCACGTCATAGATACCGTCATATAATGACAGAGCAGTCGCTGTCCATCTAGCCCACTGATCGATGGCCCCAGTTTGTGCGTCCGTATAAAAATGATCGTTGCCAAAACCACCCCCTGCTTGTGTCCATCCACCACAATTACCATTGCACAGGTTATTAAACGTCCCTCCACTTCCTTTCGAGAAGTCATTGTTGTTGATTGAGACATCGTCCACAATCGTTTCACCGCTGTAAGGTGGAGGCGGAACTGGCGGGGCCGGTACAGGTACGGTTGGATTTCCGCAAATATCTGCCCATTCGCCTTCTTTCCATAGACAGTGGCTAGTGGCTCCACCTAGATTGGGCCAGGGATCGTTGTAGCTACCTGACCATCCAAAAGGATCGGTCCTCTTTTTAAGATTTTGCCCGTTTAGCTTTTGTACTTCGAAGTGTAGATGTGCCCCTGTAGAATTACCGGTATTTCCGCTAGTTCCCAGTACCTGACCAGCTTGCACGCTCATACCAGTTGAAACTACGAACGAGCTTAAGTGTGCATAGAGAATGGTATGATCTTGAATATCGTCATGCAGAACTTCAACGTACATACCGAGGCCAAAATTTCGATTATTGGGATCTTGCCATCCGGCAAATGTGACAATACCGTCTGATGCGGACAAGACATGTTCGTAACTCAAATTGAAATCGACACCTTCATGACCATCGTAGCAGCTGACACCCAGGGTGCATAAGTTAGGATGAGCATTAAAGCGTCTCTCGCCAGTATGAATCACAAGACTGCCGTTTTGCAACCGATTAGGATATTCATGATCAAAATACGAGGTCACTGTCTCAGTTTCATAATAGGGTGACATCATAAACGGATAGGTCTGTTGTGCTTTTGTGGAATATGACGCGAGCAGTGTACATATCGTGCTTGCGGTGAAGGCATAGAATAGAAGGCGAAAATAACTGATAGTTCGGCAGCTATACATAAATCCTTTCCTTACGCTATTCTAAGATTTCGTCCACCCACAAATATCTATCTTGTTCAAAACGATTGTGAAAATGATCTGGACCACAGATGCGCATAGATAAGCGCGGATTCATAATGGGTGTCTGCGTGAATCGGAGGTAAAAATCTCTACCAACTCTGTGGGCAGTTACTTGTTTGTATCTACCTTGGCTATTTCTGTTGAGTAGAGATCGGTTGCCTTGTCCAGAAAGGATACCGAACTAATGACTCCCCCGTGTCCGATATCTGACGCAGGTTGCTCCCGTCTACGTTAACAACCCAGATCTCACTAGTTCCGCTGCGTGTGGAGGCGAACACGATCTGGGTGCCATCCGGTGACCAAGCGGGGTCGATATGACCTGTGCTGTGGTCATTCAACAGGAGACGCTCTTTGCCAGTTTCGACATCGATCACGTAGATTGTGGCATTCTGAAATGGATTTTTGTTGATGTCGTCGGGAGAGCCTTTTTTCTACAGCCTTCGTATATTGAACAAAGGCCATCATACTGCTATCAGGTGACCAGACAGGTATAGAGTTGAAACTCCCAGAAGCGCTGTAAGTAAGATGGCGCAAAGCGGAGCCCTCCGCATCCATGATCATCAAGCCATCTTTGAACAGGGCAATTTTCTTTCCGTCCGGGGAATATGAAACTATCGAAATCGAGCCACGCATTGACTCATCTAGTGCTATGTCCTCAGGGGGAATGAGACGGCGGCGGTCTCTACCATTGGATTTGGCCAGCCAAAGTTCGGTTGGTTTCGTAGCCATTCCTTCTTGCAGGACATACACCACCTGCTGTCCATCAGCCGACACAGCGCCATCCGTGATCGCTGATGGCGACATAACCTGATTAAAGACGGTTACATGATCGCCAGTGTCGACGTCGACTAGCCACAGACCCACATCGGCATATCCATCTTGAGCTCGAATCAAGACATCGCGATTGTCGGGATGCCAGTCGAAAAACAGACCCAGGGGGTCAAGGTTGTCCCGAAACAGCGGTTCGCTTTTGCCGCTGTCCATGTATAGTACGTAGCGGTCCCCCCAATCATCTCTTACAATCACAGCACGACTGCCATCGGGAGACATATAGAATCGCCCCCAGGGGATTTCTGTATCATGCGTGAGCTGTTTGGCCGCAAGTATGGCAACACCTCGTTGATCAACTGGAGCAGCAAATGTCTTGAGTGTGCCTATTTCCGAACGGACCGCATATACTATCGAGCCCGCAGCATCCGTAGCCTGCGATTTCAGCGGAACCGGCGTCGGAGATGGCCCTGGGATCAAGGTTGAGGTGGGCAGAGGCGTAGGTAAAGGGAAGGGTGTCCATGTGGGGGTAGCAGTCCAGCGCTCGGAAACTTCGACAGGTGGCAAAACTGTCACGTCACTATCGAGCGTTGGGAATGACTCAAGCTCAGGTGTGCTTGTCATTGCATCCCCATTCGGCACTTCGTCCGTTTCAGAGAGGATATCGGCAGTTGGCCCCGGTGTTTCCAGTGGGGAGTCGGCGATCTGCTGCTGTGGAGATGTGCCAGATGGCTTTTCGGCGACCTGTCCGGTCGATGCACTGTCTGGCAATGTGCGAACCATGACAAACAACCCGATGACGAGGATGGCCAGCACGGCTACGCCTATCAACTTCAACAGCGTGCGGCCAACTGGGGATTTCACCTGTGGGGGCATGACAGGATCCTTTTCAGTTGTGATCTGTTCTGTGTAGAATCAGGAGGCGGAGAAACATGACGTGCAATTCAGGGAACATACTGCACCATCACTTGGACACAAACTGCCTGCAAGATCACTGTAAGGAAAATCGACGGTCCTGTCAATCGGTAGTCTGTCGATTCTTCGCTGGGCGGGTGTCAGGTTTTGGGCTAACACTGAGACCGGCGCATAATCGTGGAGAAGCAGAATACCCAGCGAAGAATGACAACGGCCTGTGAGAGGACGACATATGGATTTCCATTTGACCCTGTTGGACACGCTGTGGAGCCGGTATGATCTACCGCCCAACATGTTCGAAGCTGAGCAGGACTTGCAGCCATGACACGCATTCTGGCAATTGAAACCAGTTGTGACGAAACGGCCGCCGCGGTCATTGCCAGCGGGCGGCAGATTCTCAGCAAACGTCGTCGCCACCCAGATCGAGCTGCA
>JAAUPU010000307.1 GCA_012032975.1 Caldilineaceae bacterium
AGCGATTCGCAACCCGTACGGCCGGCCGGCCTATGATCTGTTTCAGGCCCATAACCGCCACCTGGTGCAGCAAAACCGGCTGGATCGGCTCTGGCTACGCGGCACTGCACTGCGACTCCACAAGAGAATGCACAGTTGGGATGTGGAGACAGATCAAGGCAAGCTAAGCGCGCGCCGTATCCTACTGGCGCTGGGACGCACGGACCTGGCGTGGCCGGTGTGGAGCAGCGCGCTACGCCAAGCCAAGGACAGAACCTCAAGCAGCGCACCGATTCATCACCTCTTTGAGGAATCGTTTGACATAGCGTCCGTCCCTTCGTGGCGTCACCTTGTTGTGGTCGGTGGTGGTATCTCCGCGGCACAGGTCGCCTGTTCCTTATCTGAGCGGGCAGGCCGAGATGGATTCAATGGCCGCGTCACCCTGTTGATGCGCCATCCCGTGCGCAAAGCCCACTTCGATAGTCACCCCTGTTGGAACGGTCCGAAATGTCTGAAAAAGTTTCATCATACGGCCGACTATGCACAGCGTCGCGCCCAGATCGCCGAGGGACGCTACCGGGGTACGATTCCCCACGACGTGATGCGCGTGGTGGAGTGTCATTGTGAGGAAGAGACGCTGGACTTGTGTCAGGATCAGGTATTTGCTGCACAGCTCCTGCCATCGCAGCAGAGGGCATCGGCAGAGGTCCGCCTACGGCTTGCCAGCGGCGCCACGATCAACGCCGACCGCATCATCCTTGCGACCGGCTTTGACCAAAGACGCCCCGGCGGTGATCTAGTTGAGAAAGCTGTTACCGCACATGGGTTGCGCTGTGCCCCCTGTGGCTATCCCATTGTTGACCCACAGCTTCAATGGTGCGATGGCCTTCATGTAACGGGTCCGCTGGCTGAGTTGGAGTTGGGTGCAACCGCCCCCAACATTCGCGGCGCACGGATGGCCGTTGAGCGATTAAGGAAGGTGAGTATGTAACTGGTAAGAGACGGATCCAGAAGGGAGTTCGAGGCGGTCGTGAGTGGGACTATCGTCTTCTACCGGCGAATAACGGCCGCGGATTACCTCTGTTTAAGATGAGCCAAGACTACGTTCAACTCTTCTGATGCTGAAAGGCGAAGAAACAAGAATGCAAACCCAACGCTTTACCCATGCCCGACTGGGCGCACTGATCGCCCTTCTCTTCCTGTTGACGGCCTGCACCGTGCCGGCCGCGCCGCCCGCACCACCTGCGGCATCCGACCCGGATGCACCGCTGACGGTTGTTGCAACCTACAGCATTCTGGGCGACCTGGTAGCGAATGTGGGCGGCGAGCATGTGGACGTCGTCACGCTGGTCGGTCCGGATGGCGAACGCCCACACCTTTGAACCGACCCCGGCCGACAGTGTGGCGCTCACCCAGGCAGCCCTGATCTTTGAAAACGGCCTCGAATTCGAGACCTGGCTCGACGATCTCTACACGGCTGCCGGCGCAGGCGCGGAACGGGTGGTCGTGAGCGATGGGATTGCGCTCCGTGCAATGGAGGAGGACCACGACGAACACGGTGACGATGAACACGGTGACGAGGAACATGTCCACGAGCACGGCGAGGAGGAACATGCCGACGACGAACACGACCATGGCGATGTTGCGCCCAAGCGGCTGGTCATTGCCGATGGCGCTTCCCCCCGTGGTGCATCTCCTCGATGTCGGTGAAGGTGAAATCCTGGCGAGCTACGAAGTAGCCGGACCGGCGCGCGTCTACGTTGGGGCCGACGAGACCCTGGCCTATACCGTGCAAACCGACGCCAACCAGGTCAACGTCATCGACAGCGGCGTGCGCTTCGTGCCCCACGAGGACCATTTCGACCTCGACCTGACCGACCCGGCGCTGCTCGACTTCGCCCTGGATGGTCCAACTCCCATTCATTTCGTGGCCCATGACGGCCTCATCGCCATCTTCAACGACAGTGATGGTACAGCGGCCATCTTCTCTGACAGCGCGGCGCGTAGCAACGGCGACGTTGTCATCGTCGCTAGCGGCCGCCCCCATCACGGCGTCGCGGTTCCGATGGACGATCTGGTGGTGATCTCCCTGCCCAACTCTGATGATCCTGATGCTGCGCTGCCGGTCGGCGTGGCGGTGCGCACGCTGGACGGCGAGGAGCTCGCCGCCTTCGCCGAATGTCCTGGACTGCACGGCGAGGCGAGTATCGGCCATGACGCCATCGCCTTTGGCTGCGCCGACGGCGTGCTGATCCTGGAACGTGACAGTGACAACTGGACAACCCGCAAGATTGCCAACCCGGCTGAGAACCCTGACGAAGCGCGCGTCGGCACACTCTATTACAGTGAGGCGTCAGGGCTGCTGGCGGGCAACTGGAGCCGCCAGGGGCTGACGCTGTTCGACCTGGAGGCGGCGTCATGACGCCGGTCATCCTGCCTGTGCCCATGTGGGCATTCACCTGGAGCGAGTACGACCCCCATCAGGTGCTGGCGCTGACCATCGATGGCAGCCTGCACACCATCGACGGCGAAACTGGGGAGATTCTGGGCAGTGTGGCAGTCGTCGATGCCTTTGAGCTGCCGCAGCAAGGCGAAGAAGGGGTGCTGCGCCCGGCATTGACCGCTGCCGGCGACATGGCCTACATCAGCAGCCCCAATACGGGTGAAGTCGTTGAGGTCCACGTCCCGCACCTGGAAGTGGATCGCCGGCTGGCAGTTGAGGGCGCTCCCTTCTCCCTGGCCCCGTTCGGCGCGATGGCCGATCCCCACGCCCATGACCACGAGGAGGAGGCTGCGGATGGCTACGAGCATGAAGAGCATGCCGACGAACACGGTCACCACCACGGCGAATTCGATCCACACGTTTGGCATGATGTGGCCAACGCCATGGCCATGGTCGAGGCGATTCGCGATGCCCTTAGCGCCGCCGACCCGGCCAACGCCGAGGCCTATGCCGCCAACGCCGAGGCCTATCTGGCCGAGTTGGCCGAACTCGACGGCTGGGTGACGGCGCAGATCGAGCGCATTCCCTCAGAACGGCGCAAGCTGGTCACCGCCCACGACACCTTTGGCTACTTCACACAACGGTACGGTCTTGAGGTCGTCGGTACTGCCCTTGGCTCCCTCTCCACCGAAGCCGCCGACCCGTCTGCCGGTGAGCTGGCCGCGCTGATTGAACAGATTCAGGCCGAAGGGGTGTCAGCGCTCTTTGCCGAGAATGTAAGCAATCCCGCGCTGATCGAACGCATTGCCCAGGAGACGGGCGTCAAGGTTGGCGAGCCGCTCTACACCGATGCGCTGGGCGCGGAAGGGAGTGATAGCGCGACCTATATCGAGATGGTGCGCCACAATGTGAATGCCATTGTTGCAGCGCTGAGCGAATAGCCTGTGTTGCGCGTTCCATACATGGCCGGTGCGGATCGCACGCCACTGACTGGCGCTCCCGCAGTCAGCGCGGTCCGCATCGCGCTCGCTATCCATCCCACGAAGCCCCGGCGCTGCTCGATCTGACGATCACCGTGCCGGTGGGGGCGCGTGTTGCCCTGGTGGGAGCTAAATGGCGCCGGCAAGTCAACGTTGCTCAAGCTGCTCGTCGGTCTGCTGCCGTTGCAGCAGGGCACGCTCAGCCTCTATGGTCACCGCTGGCCCACGTGCGCCAGCGGGTGGCCTATCTGGCCCAGCGCAGCGAAATCGATTGGCGTTTCCCCATGACTGTGGCGCGGTTGGTTGGGACAGGACGCTACAGCCGCCGCGGCTGGCTGCGTGGCCTGACCTCATCCGACCGTCAGGCTGTAGCCGCCGTCATGGCCCAGCTTCAGATTGACCACCTGGCCGACCGCCAAATCGGTCAGCTATCGGGTGGTCAGCAGCAGCGTACGCTGTTGGCCCGCGCCCTGGCCCAAGAGGCCGACTTGCTGCTGCTTGACGAGCCGCTCAACGCCGTCGACGCCGAGACCCGCTCGATCATCACCGGCGTGCTCGACGACCTCAAGGCGCAGCGGAAGACGGTTCTCATTGCCACCCACGACCTGGGTCGCCTGGAACACGACTTCGACGGCGCCCTCTACCTGAGCGAAGGTCGAGAAACATCGCCACCCCCGGGCAGTTTCGTCGGGATTCAGGTGGGCGGGGAGACCATAGATGATGGGCAACAAGCGCAGACACAAGAGTACCGATCACCCAATCACCTGATCACCCAAACTCCATGATCAACTGGCTGCTCGAACCCTTTCAATTCACCTTTATGCGTTTTGGTCTTCTGGCCGTTGCGCTGGTTGGCTTGACGTGCGCCGTGATTGGCGTCTACGTGGTGCTGCGCCGGATGGCCTTTATCGGCGACGCACTGGCGCACACGGTTTTGCCGGGGCTGGTGATCGCCTATCTGAACAGCTGGAACTTGGTCGGAGGAGCGATCATGGCAGGAATGGCGACCGCGCTGCTGATCGGCTGGTTGGCGCAACGGCAGGAGATCCGCGAAGACACGGCCATCGGGATCGTCTTCACCGGCATGTTTGCGCTGGGGATTCTTCTCATGAGCACGGTACGCTCCTTTCGCGACTTCACCCACATTCTGTTCGGCAACATCTTGGGCGTGACGCCGCAGCATATTGGCTTCATCGCAGGCGTGGCAGTGATTGTGTTGCTGGTGGTGGCGCTCTTCTACAAGGAACTGGAGTTGTCATCGGTCGATCCCGGCTACGCGCTGGCCATCGGCCTGCCTGTCAACGGGCTACGCTATCTGCTGCTCTGTCTGCTTGCCCTCACCGTCGTCAGTGCGATTCAAGCCGTGGGGGTCGTGTTGACCAGCGCCCTGCTCGTGACGCCGGCAGCAGCAGCGTCGCTCTTGACCCGCCGACTCATCCCCATGAAGGCAGTCGCCGTGCTCATCGCTGTGGGGTCTGGCGTGGCTGGCCTCTATGTTTCCTACTATGCCAGCGTCTCCTCCGGCGCGGCGATCGTGTTGGTCTGCACGCTGGTGTTTGTCGTCGTGTGGCTGGTGAGGCGGTGAATGATCGGTCTGGATGATCGTCGCTGACATTCCCGACGAAGGTATGTAGATATCAAACAAGAGCCTAACGCCAAAAATCAGCTGATTTTACTTGTTAGGGCCGGTTTCTCTTATGTTTTTCCATTAGCCCTAGGATTTCGCTTGCCAGGTCTTCAGCCCTTTCTGGAGTATCACACCGGCTTGCCTGG
>JAAUPU010000308.1 GCA_012032975.1 Caldilineaceae bacterium
GCAATGCGCCCAGCCCCACCGCGCCGCCGCCTTCGACCACCAGATGTTCGGTGCGTAGCGCATACTCCATCGCCGCCGCAATCTCTTCCTCGGTGAGCAGCACGATCTCGTCCACCCAATCGCGCACCAGCCCAAAGGTATGGCGATTCTCCAATCCGATGCCACCCATGAGGCTGTCGGCCAGCGTCTTTTCCTCGGGTAGTTGAACCGGCTTCCCGGCCATCAGGCTTGCATGCATCACCGCGCCGCGCGCCATAGAGACACCGATCACGCGCATCTCTGGACGTCGGCTCTTCAATGCCACCGCGATGCCAGCGATCAGACCGCCCCCAGAGAGCGGCACAATCGCCGTGTCCAGCTCGGGAAGCTCGTCCAGCAACTCCAGACCGATCACCCCCTGCCCGGCAATGATTGCCGGATCGTCGAAGGGCGACACCAGGGTCAACCCCAGCCGCCTCGGCGTCTTCCAACGCATGAGCCTCGGCTTCATCCTGGCTGGCGCCGTGAATCACGACTTCCGCCCCCAAGTCTCGGATCGCCTGGATCTTGTGAGCAAGAACCAGGTCGGGCGCACAGATAACCGTGCGCATCCCCAGCCGTTGGCCCATGTAGGCGACCGCGCGACCGTGGTTGCCGGTCGAGACAGTGACCACGCCGGCCCGCCGTTCGTCTTCGCTCAGGAGCAACTGCCGATTTGCCGCACCGCGAATCTTGAAGCTGCCCGTCTCCTGCAATGACTCCAACTTCAAGAAAACATTGGCATCGCAATGGCTGGAGAGAGTGGATGAACGAAAAAGCGGGGTGCGCCGGATAAACGGTGCAATAGTCGCTTGTGCCTCCACGATCTTTCGAAGGTCAACGGCAGAATCAGTCATGGCATAAGGCTCTCTGGCACTCTTCAACACAGAGCGACCAAGAGACACGCTCCTGGTCGCTCCAAAATTGGCTTCGTCGGGATTTTGCGCATTTGTCAGCAGCGCGGTCGGATTGTATCATGCGTTGCGCTGGCCACGCAACCAATCTTGAAATCCACAACCACCAACCGAAACCGATTGACCTTGTCCGGGCTACGTTGCGCAACAGAGCCAGTGCGTCGAAGAGGAGATTGGACGTCTCAAAAACCGCCCAAGAACAGCCCAATGCCAAACTAGAGTTCAGTCGGAATCGCATGTCGGAATCGCACATTCGGCGCTTGCTGCTCAGGGGACGCTACTGTCCATCGGGGCGCCGGGGCCGATCCCAAGGAGAGAGTTGACATGCTCTTGGACAACATGATCAATTCAGAAGAACGCACGCAGGCCAACTTGCAGGGTCTGCGCGTTGCCATTACACGGTCGGCCGAACAGGCCGATCTTCAAACAAGGCTGCTGCGCGAGTTTGGAGCCGAGGTAGTCTACTATCCATGCCTCGACATCATGCCGCCCAAGAACCTTGAGGCATTGGATGCCGGGTTGCTGGACGCCGCAGCTGGAAAGTACGACTGGCTGCTATTGACGACGGCCAACACGGTCTTTATGATCTCGGAACGTATGGCAGCGTTGGGCATCTCGCCCGCTCAACTGGCCGGTCTGCGCGTGGCCACCTTTGGCGCCAACACCCATCGCGCCTTAAATGACAAGCTCAGTCCACTGCTAGACCAGACGCCAGAGACGTATGCGCCGGAAGATCTGGTTGCTGCCATCGATCCCAAGGCCGGCGAGCGCTTTCTGCTGCCCCAATCCTCGCGGGCGCGGCCGGTGCTGGCGAATCTGCTGCTGCGCGCCGGTGCGGAAGTCACCGCCGTGGTCGCCTATCGCGATGTCCTTGGCAAGGGCGGCGACGCTGTTCCCGTGATGCTTTGGGAAGGCAACATTGACGCCATCACCTTTACCAGCGAGGCCAACGTACACTATTTCGCCAAACGCCTCCAATATGAAGGCGGATCTCTGGCCATGCTGGACCACGTTTGCGTCGCCTGTATGGGGCCGATCACGGAGCAGACAGCCAGGGGCTATGGGTTGCATGTAGACATCGTGCCATCTCTTCACACGGCAGAAGGGCTGATCTCTGCACTGGCAGAGTATCTTGTCAGCAAGACGACGCATTGACATAAAAGTGGGTTTCACCCCTGGAGAAATATGGTTTCCTCAGAGGATTGGAGTGATTCCGGTCGATGGGGCGCCGAATCTTCAGGCCGTGAAGTTTCCGCCGTCGGCCAGCGACGGGAGCCTCCGAACCTGGGCCTAGACTTGCCGCTTGCCCAAATTGCCGCTATAATTCAGCCACATGGAGAGGTCGCATAGTCTGGCCGAGTGCGCGGGCCTGGAAAGCTCGTAACCTGAAAGGGTTCGAGGGTTCAAATCCCTCCCTCTCCGCCTTGTTGAGTAGACAGATTCGTGTGTTTCCATCGCTTCGTCAGGTGTTGGGTCCTGTGCGGCAGAACACTGTGAATCCCGTCAGGGCCGGAAGGCAGCAGCGGTAAGCAGAACGTTCTGGGTGACACGGGGGTGCCTGACATGCTGGCGAAGCGGTGGAAGCACACGAATTTTGTGCCATCCGCCGGGCAGGGCATCGCCTGTACCACCGGCCCCGTTCTGTCCTTGCCCACACCCTGTTGCCGAGGCATCGCCAACCATGCCAGAACCAGCCAGCTTCTTCGACAAGTTAGAGGCAGCCATCCAACGCAACCGATCCCTGGTATGCGTTGGATTGGATCCGAACCCAAGCCAGCTCCCCCAACGATATCGCACAGGCAATCTGTCAGCCGACCTTCTGGCCTGGAATCGTGGGATCATTGAAGAGACCGTTGACCTTGTCTGTTGCTTCAAGCCAAACATCGCATTCTACGAGGCGCTGGGCGCGGACGGCATGGCAGTTCTGCGCGACACCCTGGCGCTGATCCCCACCACGATCCCTGTGTTGCTCGATGCCAAACGAGGCGACATGGGCAACACTGCGATTGCCTACGCCAAAGCCTGTTTTGAAGACCTCGGGGTAGACGCCGTCACGCTCAGTCCCTACCTGGGTCGCGACAGTATCGAACCCTTTGCCGCGTATCCGGGCAAGGGGATGTTTGTTCTTTGTCACACATCCAACGCCAGCGCCGGCGATTTCCAGAGTCTGGAGATCAACGACTGGCGCAGCCTGGACCGCGAACCCAATCAGCCTCTCTACATCCATGTCGCGCGGAGGGCAGCCAGTTGGTCGCCCAATGTCGGTCTGGTGGTAGGCGCAACCTATCCTGAAGCCATCGCCAATGTGCGCGCGGTAGCACCGGATGTCTGGTTTCTTGTGCCCGGCGTCGGTGCGCAGGGCGGGGAGATCGCCGCTGCGCTGGCTGCGGGACAACGCAGCGACGGCACGGGGATGATCATCAGCGCCAGTCGCAGCGTTATGCTTGCAGACAGCCACCACGA
Source organism: Caldilineaceae bacterium (assembly GCA_012032975.1). Next base: position 3,396 of record JAAUPU010000308.1, read on the forward strand.
CGCTGCGCAGACACTCCGCGACGCGATCAACCAGGCGCGTGAGGAGTTGGCCCAACCGACTCGCCCGCCAGCGCCGCGCCGCCATGAGGCGTTGATCGCCGGTTTAGCCGATCTGCAAGCGGTCAAATTTGGCGACTTCACCCTGGCCAGCGGCGCACAATCGCCCGTCTACATCGACCTTCGTTTGCTGGTCTCCGAGCCGTCGTTGCTCGTCCTGGCGGCCAAAGCGTATGCGTCGATCCTGCGCGAGTTACCCTGCGACCGGGTTGCCGGCGTGCCCTACGCCGCGCTGCCCATCGGCACGGCCGTCGCCATCGAAGCCGACACACCGCTGATCTATCCACGCAAAGAGGCCAAGACCCACGGTCTTGGCAAGCAGATCGAGGGGGCTTGGCAGCCGGGCGATCGGGTCGTGATCATCGAAGATATCATCACTAGCGGGGGCAGCGTGATCCAAAGTGCGGAGTTGCTGCGTGCAGCCGGCCTGGTGGTCGAGGATCTGGTGGTGCTGATCGATCGCGAACAGGGCGGCGTGGAAAAGCTGGCCGCGGCTGGGATCCGCGCCCACTCTGTCTTCAAGATCAGCGAGATGATGGAGACGCTGGTCGATTCCGGCCGGCTAAATGACGACAAACGCCGCGAAGTCTTGGCCTACATCGGCGCGAACTAACGCATCCTGCAACCCACCATGACATCACTCAGCGTAGAATTTCTCGACAGGCAACTGCCAACGCCGTTGGTCCTGGCCAGCGGAATCTGGGGCACGACGGCCAGTTTGATGGTGCGTGCAGCAGAAGCGGGCTGCGGCGCGGTCACAGCCAAAAGCTGCGGACCAGAACCGCGCACCGGCCATGTCAACCCTTCGTGCGTGGATTGGGGCCATGGGCTGATCAATGCGATCGGCCTGGCAAACCCTGGCGCAGCAGACGAGGTCGGCTTGTTGCAGAAGACAAGGGACGCATTGCGACCCAGCGGTGTGGCGCTGATCGCGAGCATCTTTGCGGGGACCGCGATTGAATTTGGCGAAGTAGCTGCCACCGTCGCTCAGGCGCAACCAGACTTCATAGAAGTCAACATCTCTTGCCCCAACGTGGGCAGCGAATTTGGTGAACCCTTTGCCGGCAACCCGACCAGCGCGGCTGAAGTGACCGAAGCGGTCAAGCGCGCCGTGGCGCCCCACGACATCCCGGTGATCGTCAAGCTGGCGCCCAACGTGCCCAGTGTTGCCCGCATCGCCTATGCGGTGGTGGAGGCGGGCGCCGATGCGCTCTGCGCCATCAACACCATGCCTGGCCTGGTCATCGACGCAGTGAGCGGTCAACCCGTCCTGGCCAACCGCAGCGGTGGAGCTGAGTGGACCAGCGCTAAAACCCATCGCGCTCAAGTCTGTCTACGACGTGCGCAGGGCCTGCCCCAACACGCCGATCATCGGCACAGGGGGCGTGACCAACGGTGTTGATGCCGTCGAAATGCTGATGGCAGGTGCGACGCTCGTGGGCGTGGGCAGCGCCATCTATTATCGCGGCGCAGATGCCATCCAGGAAATCCTGGCTGAATTAACCGCGTGGTTGGCTGCCCACAATCTGGACGATGTCAACTCCGTTCGCGGTCTCGCCCACGTTCGCCACGGCACTCGTGGCGTTGCTCGTCGCGGCGCCGCCTACCTGGCCATCGCCTCGACGCTCAACACGGCGGTGCAACTCCAGGTCGACGAAGACATGCGTGGCAAGGTGCTGTCGTTGTACGTGATGGGCCTCACGATCGCCACGCCGATCG
>JAAUPU010000309.1 GCA_012032975.1 Caldilineaceae bacterium
CACATCGGTGAAAATCCGCCGATTACGGGATATGTCAACCGCCGCGCCAACATCAACCGCGCGCCGCGCATCCTCGGTGGTGAAGAGCTGCTGGCCTGGTTTCGGCAGCAGGATGCCGAACGGCGTCTCGTCCAGGTTGAGATTCAATCCCCGACCGTATTCCGTCTGGAACTGGCCTGACGGCGTTTCAAGATCCACCGATTCGTTTTAGCGAACAGGCGCACTCATCCATGACCGGAACCACAACTTCCTCCTTCGGCGCAGGCAAGCGCGAGCGTCACGATGCGTCCGCCTTCTACACACGCAATCTTTATCGCACCCTGAAGCCGGCCCCAGCCGCTGTGGCCGAGCAAGACGCCCTTGCCGCTCAAGAAATCCCACCGCCATCCGCATGGGCCGACCGCATCTACTGTCACTCTGCCGTCGAAATGGCGCAGATTCCCAGCGACTCGGTGGGGCTGGCCTTTACCTCACCGCCCTACAATGTGGGCAAAGATTACGACGAAGACAGCTCATTGGAAGGCTATCTGGAGCTGATTCGCGCGGTCGCCGACGAGGTCTATCGGGTTTTGGCGCCGGGCGGTCGCTATGTGGTCAACATCGCCAACCTGGGGCGCAAACCGTACATCCCGTTGCACATGTTCTTCTACGACATCCACATGGGGACGGGCTTTCTGCCCATGGGCGAGATCATCTGGCGCAAGGCCAGGGGCGCCAACGGAAGCTGCGCCTGGGGCAGTTGGAAGAGCGCCAAAGCGCCGCGGCTGCGCGATGTCCACGAATATCTGCTCGTCTTTGCCAAACAGGAGTTCTCGCGTCCTGACAAGGGCGTCTCGGATATCGAGCGCGATGAATTCATGGAGGGCACGCTCTCCGTTTGGGAAGTGGCGCCCGAATCCGCGACCCGCGTCGGCCATCCCGCGCCCTTTCCAGTGGCGCTGGCCGAAAGGGTCATCCGCCTCTATTCGTATGTGGATGATGTGGTGCTCGACCCCTTCATGGGTTCCGGCACGACTTGTCTGGCCGCGGCGCAGAATCAGCGCCACTACGTCGGCTTTGACATCGCCCAGGAATATTGCGACCTGGCCGAGCGTCGCCTGCAAGAGGCGGCGGCTCAACTCGATGGCCGAGAAGGCAGCCCAGCATGACCAAGCCCAGCCAGCCTCGACCCCCGTCTGCAAAGGATCAGGACGCCGGTTTCGACATCCAGGAAAATTTCCAACGCTTCAGCCAGCGCGATGATGTCTTCAATCGTTCGCTGTGGGATCCTGCGATCCACTCGGAAAAGACAGTTCGTTTCTATGAGACCTACGCCAAGCCGCTGGCCGCCTGGCGCAAGGTGGATGGATACACACAGCGCGACTACGCGTTGCGCAATGCGTCGTGGCATGTCACCGACCTCTTCGCCGAGTTCCGCGAGGGCGATGACCGCCGCGAGGGGTTTCTCGACGAATATTCGGTCCAGCGCGATGTGGCGGCCGAGCGGTTGGAGGTCGAATCCACCGCCGAGATGAGCCGCGAGATCAAGCATGTGGCCAAACTCTTCGGCGCGGACCTGGTCGGCATTACCGGCTATGACGAGCGCTGGGTCTATACCCATAAGTACAGCCGCCAAAGCCAAAGCGAGAAGCCCAACGAACTGCCCGAAGGACTCACCAATGTCATCGTCATCGCACAGGCCATGGACCACGACCTGATCCAGACGGTGCCGTCGGCGCTGAGTGGAACAGCCACAGGCCTTGGCTATTCGCGCGACACACTGGTTCTGCTGGCCGTGACCCAATACATCCGCAATCTGGGCTACCAGGCAGTGGCCAGCCTCAACGACACTGCGCTGGCGATTCCGTTGGCGATCCAGGCCGGGCTGGGCGAATATGGCCGTCACGGCCTGCTGATCACCAAAGAGTTCGGGCCGCGCGTGCGGCTGGGCAAGATCTTCACCGACCTACCGCTGGAGCAAGATGGCCCGATCCGTTTTGGCGTCAAAGAGTTCTGCGAATCGTGCCGCAAATGCGCCAACGCCTGCCCGGCCAAGGCGATCCCGCATGGCGACCCCAACACGATACCGCTCAACTCGTCCGGCATCACCGGCGTGCGCAAATGGAGCGTGGATGGCGAGCGCTGCTTCAAATTCTGGGCCAGCCAGAACAGCGACTGCTCGATCTGCATCCGCGTCTGTCCATATAACAAGGATTTCGGCAAGTGGTACCATCGAGTGGGGCAGCGGCTGGCCGGCACGCCATTGCGCGGGCTGATGGTGCGGCTTGACGGTTGGTTGAGGTATGGGGTGCGCCATGCGCCGGAAGGCTGGTGGAAACGTAGAGCGAAGCCGAGATGATGTCACAGATTCGGCATTCGAGAAATACATTGCTGGATAAGGATTCTCATGATACGGTTATCGAGTCGAGGTTTTGAGATGAACCGTAAAGCCGGTTTGCCAAGAGATTGGGGGTTCTGCTAAATGGAGGCTGTACAGAGGAAACAAGTCATTGCAAAAGATGGAGAGGTCTTATTAACAGGTCTGCCCTACAAGAAAGGCGAGTCTGTTGAGATCATCATGTTCCTTGGATCTCCTGCACTCGCCCCTGACACAACCATGACTGTCGGGCGGCTGCGCGGGTCAGGGCTGGTGGGCCTATGGCAAGATCGTGATGACATTGGCGATAGTTCTGCCTATGCGCGCCAGTTGCGGGAGATAGCCCAACGCCGAGACATCCGGTCATGATTCTGCTCGACAGCGATGTGCTGATAGATCTATTTCGAAGGTATCCAGCAGCAATTGCATGGTTCGACCTGCTGCACGAGGACGAGGAATTGATGGTGCCAGGGTATGTCGTGATGGAGTTGATCCAGGGATGTCGGAACAAGCCGGAACAAGACAAAGTACAGCGCGAGTTTGCAACCTACAGGGTGGCCTGGCTTTCTTCTGCCGATTGCGATAGGGCGTTGGAGGTATTTGCGACCTATCGTTTGAGCCACAGTGCAGGTTTGTTAGATGTGCTGATCGGACAAATCGCTGTTGCCCTGGGTGTGCCGCTGTACACGTTTAACCAGAGGCATTACGGCTTCATCCCTGGTTTGCAAACCATTCAGCCGTATACAAAGAGTGGCTAGTTGACCTCAAGTCAAGTACAAGGGGCGAGCACTGTTTCAAATTCTGGGCCAGCCATAATCGCGACTGCTCGATGGATGCGCGTGGCAAGTGAAATTGGCATTGACCACACGACAGTGATCCGGAAGTGGATCCACGAAAGATTGTAAGCCATCTGATTGTCGAGTCCGTTACATCTTCAAGCATTGCACCACGACCAACACTTTTCGGCTAGCCTCCAACGGCCGGCCGCTACTCTGAACGCAGCGCGTTGGCCGGCTGGGTTCTGCCCATGCGCCAGGCCGGATAGATCCCCGCCAACAGGGCCGCGCCCAACGCCACGCCAAATGCCTGCCAAAACTCCGCGCCGGTCAGTTGCATCTCCAGCGTCCACCCGAACGAACGCACGTTGATGATATAGACGAGGATCACCGCCAGCGCCAGCCCTGTTGGGATGGCGATTAGCCCCGCGCTGGAGCCGATCAGCCCTGTCTCCAACAGCGAAAGCCGCCAGAGTTGGCGCACGGTCATCCCGCTGGAGCGCAGTACGCCGATCTCGCGGCTGCGCTCCAGTTGCAGGCTCATGAGCGTGCTGAGGATGCCGATAAACGCAACCAACGTGGCCAGCAGTTGCAGCGCCACGGTGATCGAAAAGGTGCGGTCAAAGACCTCCAGCGCACTCTCTCGCGTGCCGCGGTTGGAGTTGATGAGCAACTGAGTAGAGCCGGAAAACTCGCTGCGCAACTCATCGACAAGTGCATCCACCTCTACGCCCTCTGCCACAAAGAGACCGACTGCGCTGATCTGCCCATCGTCCCAACTGGCGCGATAGACCGGGTCGTGGATGAAGAGTACCGAGTTGACATCAAAATCGACGGCGACGCCCACGATGGAATACTCCTTCTTGCCTCGGTCCGTCTGGATCGCCAACGTGTCGCCCACCGTCAACCCGTAACGATTGGCCATCGGCTCGTTGATGATCACGCCGCCGGCCTCGAGCGCCTGCCATGTTTCGGCCCAGTCGCCGACTGCGGCGCGATAGCGTCGATCCGCACCGGCCAGATCCTGGCTGAACGCATTCAGCCGCACGCGCACAGGCTCGGTTGCTTGCGCCAAAGGCCAGGCCAGCACATCGACGGAGCGGTTGGTGGCGGCGTTGGCGATGCCCGGATACTCGGCCAACCGAAGTGCCAGGGCCGGTTCCAGCGTGCCCGATGTCCGGTTCGAACCCAAAGAGGCGCCGAAACATAGACATCCGCCTGCAGCACATCCTCCAGCCAAAGCTCCACTGTCGTGCGAAAGCTGCTGATCATGATGCCAACGCCGATGATCACACTCACGGCCACCATCAGCGCTGCGGTCGCCACAGAGACCCGGCTGAGCGAACGCACAATATAGCGGGGCGCCATCCGTTCGATCACACTCGCCCGGCCCACCAATCGCTGCACGCCTTGCATCAGGAAGAGTGTCAAACCGGGCGTCAACATGGCGCTGCCCAGGATGACGGCAAACAATCCGGCAAAGCTGACGACGAGGTTCCACTTTGGAATGAGCAGGAAGAGACCGACCAACAACAGAAGCAGCGCGGCAATCGTCACGCGGGGAAGGGTCTGTCGGGCGCGGTCTTCGACGCTGCTGCGCTGCAATGCGCCGGCAGGCGGCACGCCGGTTGCCTCCAGCGCAGGCAGCAATGCGCCCAGGAGCGCGGCAAAGATGCCCACCGCCGCGCCCTTGACCAGCGTCCAGAGCGGAATGTCGACCGAACGCACGGAGACCACGAAGAAGAGATCGTTGATCGTCTGGGTCACCATCTGCACCGCACCCCGTCCCAGCAAGACGCCAAATGCAAGGCCAATGGCCGAACCGATCAGACCCAGGACCAGCGCCTCCAGCAGAATCAACGCGTAGATCTCGCGCCGGGTCATGCCCAATGCGCGCAGGCTGCCGATGACCGGGCGACGTTGCACCACGCTGAAGGTGACGGTGTTGTAGATCAGGAACATGCCCACGACCAACGCCAACAGGCTGAGCGCGGTCAGATTGAGGCTGAAGGCCCTGGTCATTTC
>JAAUPU010000310.1 GCA_012032975.1 Caldilineaceae bacterium
CGTGCAACGCCAGGCGGCGCAGATCGGACGAGGCATCGTCAATACTCAGTATAACTACGACTACCAACCTGTTCTTCAGGATGGCTTCAGCACGCTGGAAGATGGTCTGGCTACCAACGAGATGGTGGCCGTGGCCGCAGGCGACATGGTCTATAATGCAGACGGCGAGCCAGAAGAGTTGCAAGTCGGCACTATGGTGATGTTGAACGGTGAGCCTACGGCATGGGACGGCGCCAGCGAGCTTGAGCTTCCGCAGCTGGTGGTGACCTATAAGCTGCTCCCTTACACCTGGAGCGACGGCACACCAGGCAGCATCGAGGATGTCGAACTGGGCTTTCAGATCAACTGCGACAAGGAGTCTGGCGCCACCTCGTTCATTACCTGCGAATCGATCCAGGGTGTGGAATACGGCGATGGTCTTGAATATACCGTGACCTACTTGCCCGGCGTTCAGGATCCTACCTACTACCTTGCGCCCTTCTCCATCGGCGCAGGTGGTGACACCATGTATCCGAGCCATCAGGTTGTCAGCGATGGGCGCTTGCTGAAAGATGTGCCTGGCGCCGAGTGGCAGACCCTGCCGGAAGTGGCAGAGACGCCGCTGAGCTTCGGCGCTTTCTACATCTCTGAATGGGCCAAGGGCGAACGGATCGTCTTCGAGCGCAATCCCTATTGGGAAGGTGATGTGACCGGCATCAACCAGATTGTGATCGTCTTCGTCGAAGACACCAATCAGGCCGTCGCGCAACTGCTCAATGGCGATGTCGATTTCCTGGAGCGGGCGACGTTGGGTGGTGGCGCCGAGGTGCAGACGTTGATCGACGCAGCTGACCAGGGCAAGGTCAATGTCGAGATCCTGCCCAGCCCCACCTGGGAACACATCGACATGAACCTGTTCACCAAGTAGACGCGACCGCTACGAGCGCTGCTAGGCGAGGTTGCCCAGACCGGCTCTGCAACTGCCGATTTTGATGCACTCTTGCCTGGCAGCATGGCCGCGATTGCTGAATTGCAAACCGCGTTATTCCCCAAGCAATTGAATCTCTGCGTAAGTCACCGGCACTTTCAAAGTGCCGGTGACTTTAGAGACTGGCTCTGATCAACGGTTATCGGCTGGTCGAAACAGTCAGGCCAACCTGTTTCTCTTTCAATTGCCCTCCACTTCCAGGTGTGATTCATGATCAGCTATCTGATCCGGCGTCTTGTCCAGATGTTATTCGTGGTTCTTCTTGCCGCGATTGCCACCTACTTTCTTTTTAATATCGCCCCGGGCGGTCCGCTGACGGGCTTGCAGCAGCAGCAACAGAGGCTGACCAAAGAGGATGTGGCGCGTATCCGCGCGCAGTACGAGCTTGACCTCTATTGGCCGGTGCGCTTCAGTCGCTGGCTGACAGGCTTTCCCACCGGACCCGTCATCGTGGCAGGCCGTGAGTGGTTTGCCAGCGTCCCTGTGGGCTGTTACCTGCCAGCGGGTGACGGTGCAGGCTGTGATGATTACGTTTATCTGAATGAGATTCCTGTACTCCATCCAGAGATCCTCAGCAGTGCAGGCGTTCTGCGCGGTGACTTCGGTCCTTCCACGGTGATTACACCCGGGCGGCCCGTCTCTGCGCTGATCACGAGTCGGCTGGGCGCTACATTGGAGTTGATGATCTCCTCCTTGATCCTGTCGCTGGCGATTGGCATCCCCATCGGCGTTCTCAGCGCGGTTCGCCAGTATTCTCGCTTTGACTACTTCTTTACCACGCTGGCTTTCGTCGGTTCGGCCATGCCGGTCTTCTTTTTTGGGCTTCTTCTCATCCTGGCATTCTCTGTGATGCCGACTTTTTTGGAGGATACCTTTCCCTGGATTCCCAGTTTGCCTTCCGGTTTGCGGGAGGCGATTCGACCTTATGAAGTGGCAAGTTGGCTGCCCAAGGTGCAACCCGGCAGTCTCGTCGACCGCGGGTTGCATTTGTTCATGCCACTGATTGTGTTGACCTTTTTCGGCATGGCGACCTGGAGTCGCTTTGTGCGCTCGTCCATGCTGGAGGTGCTGCGCCAGGACTATGTGCGCACCGCCCGATCCAAGGGGCTGGTCGAGCGTACGGTGATCGCCAAACATGCCCTGCGCAATGCATTGATCCCGTTTGTCACCATCCTGGTCCTGCAAATTCCCAATATTTTCGCAGGCGCCATCATCACCGAAACTGTGTTTGCCTGGCCGGGTATGGGCCGCCTCTATTTTGATGCGCTGAATCGCAGCGATTGGCCGGTTGCGTTGGCCTTCATCTTTATCACCGCGGTGCTGACCGTGATTGCCACCCTGTTGGGCGACCTGCTCTATACTGTGGTCGACCCGCGCATCAAGTACTCGTAGATCGCCGATGGGAGTTCCGCTTTCATGACGACCGCTGTGGACGTCACATCCGTTAAGAAACAGCCTGTGCTGACGCAACAGGAGAGCCAGTTTGCGATCATCTTCCGGCGCTTTCGCCGCCATCGGCTGGCTGTCTTTTCGTTGGTACTCATCGCCCTGATTTTCGTGCTATCGTTGCTGGCGCCCTGGATCACTACCTTCCCGCGTGATGCGGTGGACATTTCAGCGCCGATGCGACCGGGTCCGCCAGGCATTGCCGGCAGCGATGGTCGGATTCACTGGCTGGGAATCGACCATCTCGGTCGCGATCTATACACGCGTGTTCTCTTTGCCGCCCGAATTTCCCTGTCAATCGCGTTCGTTGTGGTGATCCTTTCGGAGACCTTCGGGGTCATCGTGGGGGCGGTGGCGGGCTACTATGGCGGCGTGATCGATAGTGTGATCTCGCGCTTAATCGAGTTTATGCTGTCGATTCCGCTGCTGCCGATCCTGCTCATCGTCTCCGCCATCCTCATCAACACCGACTCCCAATTGCCCCTGCCTGGATTCGTAGTGAGCCTTTTGGCCAACGTATTTCTTGCCTCGGAACGCGAATCGCAACAGATCGTGGTGCTCTCGCTGTTGCTGATCGTCTTTCTTTGGCTCAGCGCGGCTCGCCTGATGCGGGGCATGGTGCTGTCGCTGAAGGAACAGGACTTCGTGGAGTCGCTCAAAGCTCTTGGTGCATCGGACGTGCGCATCATCTTTCGCCATCTGATCCCAAATGGGCTGGCGCCCATCCTGGTCAATGCCAGCCTGAGTTTGGGCGGCGTGATCATCCTCGAGGCATCGCTCTCATTTCTAGGCCTGGGCGTACAGGATCCAACGCCGACCTGGGGCAATATGCTCAACCTTTCGCAGAGTTACATGTTCCAAAATCCGTGGCTGCCGTTGATACCCGGCATTCCGCTCGTGATCGTGGCGTTGGGCTTCAATTTCATCGGAGATGGACTGCGCGATGCCCTGGATCCCCGGCTCAAGCGGTGAGATCGATAACAAATAAGGCTGTAGTGATCCACAGATTTCACAGATGACGCAGAAAAACCTGTATCATCCGTGGATAGAATCAAATTCGAGAAACGCAAAAGAGAATGCAGATTATCCAGGACACAGACGACGAGCAAACGTCCGTTCAGAGTGACGCAGAGTCATTGCTGGATGTGCGCGGGCTTCACACCCACTTTTTCACTGAGGATGGGGTGGTGCGCGCGATCAACGGCGTCAGTTTCAAGATCATGCCCGGTCAGGTGATGGGGCTGGTCGGTGAATCTGGAAGCGGCAAGAGCGTGACGTCGCTCTCTATCATGGGCTTGTTGGGGTCATCTGGAAGCGTGGTCGCCGGTGAAATCTGGTTTGATGGCCAAGACCTGGCTGCATTACCAGAGCGCGAAATGGTCAAAATTCGCGGCGATGATGTCTCCATGATCTTCCAACAGCCGGCCAGTTGTCTCAACCCGGTTTTTCGCATCGGCGACCAGATCGCCGAGACAATTATGGTCCACCAGGATTTGACCAAGCAAGAGGCCTGGGCGCGATCTGTAGCGATGTTGCGTAAAGTGGGGATTCCAGATGCGGAGGCGCGGGCGCGCGCTTTTCCCCATGAAATCTCCGGTGGACAGGCCCAACGTGTGATGATCGCGATGGCGCTTTCGTGTCTGCCCAAGTTGTTGATTGCCGACGAACCAACCACAGCATTAGATGTGACCATCCAGGCTCAGATCCTGGACCTGATGCGTGAACTGCGCAACGAAACGGGCACTGCCATTTTGCTGATCACCCACGACATGGGCGTGATCGCTGAAGTGTGCGACTCGGTGGCCGTGATGTACGCGGGACAAATCGTCGAATATGCTCAGGTTGAGACGCTGTTCGAACGACCGCTTCATCCCTACACGGAAGGTCTCTTGGCTGCCATCCCTGTATTGGGTTCCGTGCAGGATGTCCTGGCGGTCATCCCGGGTAGCGTTCCCAACCTGTTGGATCTGCCGCCCGGCTGTAAGTTTGCCCCGCGCTGCCCCTATGTCCAGCCCATCTGCACTGAACAGGAACCCGAATTAACGGCCATCGAGGCGGACCACCAGGCCCGTTGCTTTATGCGGGCGCCGGAGACGGCGGAACTTTGGGCCGGTATTGGTCAGACAGACTGGCGGTTCCAAGGCGACGAAGTCTTTGCCGAAATTACTACAGAAGCGGAATGATCCAAAACGCATGACCATCCAGGTTGATATCGCTCCCAAAGAGTTGTTGGTCGTCGAAGACCTAAAGACCCATTTTGCCATTCGATCTGGACTCTTGCGGCGCCCCAGCGCGTGGGTCAAGGCTGTCGATGGCGTCAGTTTTAGCATACGCGAGGGTGAAACATTTGGGCTTGTCGGTGAATCTGGCTGTGGCAAGACCACGGTCTCCCGCACAATCCTCCGCCTCCAGGAAGCGACTTCCGGTTCGGTCTTTTTTGACGGCGAGGATGTCTTTGGCCTGCAGCGAAACAGCCTGAAGGCGCTGCGGCGCGAGATGCAGATCATCTTTCAAGATCCCTACTCCTCGCTCGATCCGCGAATGCCTGTTGGCGACATCATCGCCGAAGGTTTGCAGATTCACGGCATGAAAGACCACAACAAGCGCCATGAGATCGTGAGCGAGATGCTCGAGAAGGTCGGGCTTAGCCCGTATCATGCCCACCGGTACCCCCCACGAGTTTTCCGGGGCGGTCAGCGACAACGTATCGGGATTGCCCGCGCACTG
>JAAUPU010000311.1 GCA_012032975.1 Caldilineaceae bacterium
CGGACTGTCGCGCAGCACAAGCAGGTTTCGGATGTCACGATTCACGCCATCGACGAGGAAGTACGCAGGATCATCGACACCAACTACAAGCTGGCGACTGGCATCCTCACGGAGAATGCCGAGAAGTTGCACGCGATGGCGAAAGCCCTGATCAAGTTTGAAACTATCGATGATGGCCAGATCCGCGACATCATGGCCGGCAAGGAGCCGCGACCTCCCGAGGGCTGGGATAGCTCGGGCCCTGGCTCCCCGGACAGCCCGGTGGGTGGCGGCAAGCCGGCAAGCGACCCGGCGATTGGTGAGCCCGCCAGCCAGCATCGAACGCAGACCTGACCACGCCACTGCCGCCCGCAACGCTCCATTTCAGGCAGCGATCCGTACCGGATCGCTGCCTCGTTATGGGCATCCTGAATGTCACCCCTGACTCGTTTTCCGATGGCGGGCGCTACCTCGATCCGCGGCTGGCAATCGAGCAAGCCATCACGATGGCTGGCGACGGTGCCGACATAATCGATATTGGCGGAGAGTCCGACGCGCCCCGGTGCGCGTTCTCCCGGAACTGCCGCGGAACTGGCGCGGGTGATCCACGGCTGGGGATTTGATGAAATCATCCTGCCGGGTTTTGACAGCGCCGATGATTTCAGCGACCAGAACGGGCTGTATTCACTGATCGATCGCGAGGGCCACCGGCTGGCGCTGCGCGCGGACTTTACCCAGATGGCCAGCAAGGCGCTGGCCATGGAGTTGCGGCGTGAAGCCCGGCAAATCCGTGCCACCTACGAAGGCCGCGTGTATCGCTTTCAACCCAGCGGCCACGGCCGCCGTGTCGAGCAAACCCAGCGCGGGCTGGAGTGGGTCAACGCGCGCGGCGCGGTGTATGACGTAGTTGTTGATTTAAGGCCGCAATCGCCCACGCATGGCCAGTGGATCGCGGAGGAACTTTCGGCTGACAACGGCAACATGCTGTATTGTCCGGCCGGCTGTGCGCACGGTTTTCTGACGCTGAGCGACGATACGGAACTCCTGTATCTCATCAGCGGTCCCTACCGTTCCGAGGCCGCTTGCGGTGTGCACTGGCAGACGCCGGCCGCACCGAGGAAGCTTTGCGACTGGTGGAAACTGCCGGGCGTTGGGGCTGTCGATTGAATCCGGCAAGTTCGCCGCCGAATCGACGACGCCGAAGTCGCCGACCTGCTGGCCTGCGACGCCCTCATCCTCGGTTCGCCCAACTGGAGCGGCATGACCGGCAAGCTCAAGGACTGGTTCGATTACTCCGGCGACCGCTGGCAGACCGGCGAACTCGCGGGCAAAGTCGGCGCCGCCTTCACGGCCGGCTACTCGCGCTCTGGCGGCATCGAAGCAACGCTGCTCCAGCTCCTCCATCTGCTCTTCGCCCATGGCATGGTCGTCGTCGGGCTCCCATGGACCGACGCCATGCGTTGGCCGGTGGGTTTCAACTGCCGGATCGCACCGACGGCGCCGCACTTTTCGCCGACATCTCCGGCTTCACACCGCTTACCGAGGCGTTGGTGCGTGAGCTTGGACCACAGCGAGGCGCCGAGGAACTGACCGTCTTCCTGAATCTGGTCTATGACGCGCTGATCAACGAACTCCACCGTTATGGCGGCAGCGCGATCGCGTTTGCCGGCGACGCGATCACCTGTTGGCTGGATGGCGACATCAGCCCGCGGGATGCGGGTCTGCGCGCGGTCGCTGTGCGCTGGCCATGCAGCAGACCATGCAGCAATTCGCTGCGGTCACCACCCCTCTCGGCAGCACCGTTTCGCTGGCCATGAAAGCCGCGGTGGCTGTGGGGCCGGCGCGCCGCTTCCTGGTTGGCGACCCGAACATCCGGGTGATCGATGCCCTGGCCGGTCGAACGCTCGAGCGTTTGGCCGCGGCCGAGCATATGGCCGAACGTGGCGAGGTTCTCTTGGATCCGGTTGCTCTTGATCTCTTGGCAAGCAGGGTCGTCATTGAGTCGGTGCGCCACGATGAAGAGGGCGTTGGCTACGGCGTCGTTGCCGGTCTGGATGGTGGGGTTGAGGACAGACCCTGGCCACCGCTGGCGCCAGACGCACTGGGCGATGAGCAGATTCGGCGCTGGTTGCTGAAACCAATCTACGAGCGATTGCGCCGCGGCATGGGCGAGTTTCTCGCCGAATTGCGCCCCACAGTCGCGCTCTTTCTGCGCTTTGGCGGCATCGACTTCGACGAAGACGAAGCGGCCGGCGAGACCCTGGACGCATATATTCAATGGATTCAGTCCATCGTAGCCAAGTACGAAGGCACGCTGATCGACCTCAACATTGGCGACAAGGGTGCGTACCTGTATGTAAATTTTGGCGCGCCTCTTTCACATGAAGACAATTCCGCGCGTGCGGCCTATGCTGCGCTGGAACTGCGCGAGACGCCACCCAAGCTCTCTGCCATCGACCAGGTTCAAATCGGCATCAGCCAGGGGAGGATGCGCGCCGGCGCCTATGGGGGCGCCATGCACCGCACCTACGGCGTGCTGGGCGACGAGGTCAACATGTCCGCGCGGTTGATGATGAAGGCTGCGCCCGGCCAGATTTTGGTCAGCGAGGCCGCGCAGCGGGGTATCATCCACGAGTTTGAATGGGAAGAGCTGCCCCCCATGCGCGTCAAGGGCAAGACAGAGCCGGCCGTTGTCTTCGCCCTGAAGGGCGTCCATGATTACATGGCTGGCCACCTGCAACAGGTGCGCTATGCCCTGCCCATGGTGGGCCGCGGCAAAGAACTGGCTCGGCTCGAAGAATTGCTTGAACGAGTGTTGGCTGGCTCCGGTCAGTTGGCGGCCATCACTGGAGAGGCAGGCGTGGGCAAATCTCGCCTGGCGACGGAACTGTTCCAGATGGCGTCTGAGCGCGGGGTCGTCGGCTATAGCGGTGCGTGTGAATCGTATGGTGTAAACACCAGCTACCTGGTCTGGCACACGATTTGGCGCGGATTGTTGGAGATAGACCCGACCTGGGATGTGGAGAAGTTGCAGTGGGAGCTAGAGCAGAAGCTGGGGCGGATCGATCCAGCGTTTGGCCGACCGCGTGCCGCTGCTCTCTTCGGTGCTCAACATGCCGATCCCAGACAACGAGTTGACGAACAGCTTCGACGCCAAGCTGCGCAAGACGTCGCTGGAGGCGTTGCTCGTGGACTATCTGCGCGCCGCCGCCCAGCGCGGACCTATCTTCATCCTACTGGAAGATTGCCAGTGGCTGGATCCGCTCTCCTTTGATCTCCTGGAGGAAGTGGCGCGCGCGATGGTCAACCTGCCCATCTTCCTGGTGCTAGCCTATCGCCCCATGGAACTAGAGCGTGTGCTGACCGGCATCCTTTTCCAGTTTGAGTACTTCACACCCATTACCCTGGAGGCGCTGACCGAAGATCAGGTGGAGGATCTGATCTGGCTAAAGCTCGGCCAGGGCGCAGACCGCAATCGTGAAGTGCCGCGCGAATTGGTCAAGCGCATCACCGACCAGGCCGAAGGCAACCCCTTCTACACCGAAGAGCTGCTCAACTACCTGAGTTACCACGGCATCGACCCTTTCGATGTCCAGGCAGTCGCGCATCTGGAATTGCCGTCTAGCCTGCACAGTTTGGTGCTCAGCCGTATCGATCAGTTGACCGAGAGCCAGAAGATCACGCTGAAGGTCGCGAGCGTCGTCGGTCGCGTCTTCCAGGCGGCCTGGCTTTGGGGCGTCTATCCCGAGTTGGGCGATCCAACTGAGGTCTGCAACGATCTGGAAGCAATCACACGGCAAGACCTGACTTCGGCAGAAAGCGCAGAGCCAGAGCTTGCCTACTTTTCAAGCAGATCGTGACCCAGGGCGTCACCTACGAGAGCCTGCCCTACGCCATCCGCACCGTGTTGCATGACCAGATCGGCGCGTATATCGAACGGCGCTATGCCGATTCCTTGACCCAATATCTGCCGCTGCTGGCTATCACTACGACCTGGCCGACAACGAAGCCAAAACGCACCTATCTGCGCATGGCCGGCGAGGCAGCTCAGGCCGACTACGCCAACGAAGCCGCCATCGACTACTATCGACGCGTACTGCCGCTGTTGACAACGGAGGAACAGATCGGCGTCCTGCTCAATTTGGGCGACGTGCTGCAACTTGTGGGCAAATGGCAGGAGGCCGGCGTCCTCTTTACCGAGGCGCTGGAGAAGGCGGTCGAGATCGGCGACCAAGAGCGGCAAGGGTGGAGTTGCGTTGCCATGGGCGAGTTACAGCGCAAGCATGGACAATATGCCGAGGCCGTGCAATGGCTTGACCGCGGACGTGCGATATTTGAGGAGTTGGACGACCCTGCCGGCGTGGGCCAGGTTCTGCACTATGTCGGAACCCTCTGTGCGCAGCAGGGGGACTACCCCAGTGCATTGCAAAACTACACAGAGAGCCTGGAGATCCGGCGCACGCTGGATGACAAGCGCAATATCAGCAGCTTGCTCAGCAATATGGGCATTGTCGCGCGATTCCAAGGCGAATATGGCAGAGCACGGGCGCTCCACGAAGAGGCGCTTGTCATTCGCCGCGAGCTGGGCAACAAGTGGGCGATCGCCAACTCGCTCAATAACCTGGGCAAATGTGGTGCTCGACCAGGAGGATTACGAAACGCGCGACGCCAGCCTGGAAGAGGCGGTTACGCTACAACGTCAAGTAGGCGACCGCTGGGCGACCGCAAATTCGCTCAACAACCTGGCCAACGTCGCGCGCACCCAGGGTGATTACGTGTCGGCGCGCGCGATGTATCGTGAGAGCCTGGAAGTCAACCGCGACCTGGGCGCAAAGTGGGCAATTGCCTATCTCTTCGAAGACATCGGCGTCTTGGCGGCGATGGAGGGGCAATCCGAACAGGCGCTGCAACTATGCGGCGCGGCCACACGCTTGCGTGAGGAGATCGGCTCGCCCCGTTCGCCCGCCGAGGCAGACAAGCTGCTCAACAACATCAGCCTCGCCGTCGCCCAGTTGTCACCGGAAGAAGTGGATGCCACAGAGGAACGCGGTCACGAAATGTCGCTTGACGCCGCGATTGCCTATGCATTGGAAGTGGCCCACCTCTAGAGTTGAAAGAGCGAACAACTCAGGATCAAAAAGAGGGTGGATTGAATC
>JAAUPU010000312.1 GCA_012032975.1 Caldilineaceae bacterium
TTTCCTTTCAAACGCGCCCTCAACATCATTGTCATGTTGCCCATCGTCTTGCCGCCGGTGGTGGCCGGTCTGGCCCTGCTGATGGCCTTTGGCCGCCGCGGGCTGCTCGGTCCGACCCTGGCTGGCTGGGGGATTTCGCTCCCCTTCACACCTGCCGCCATCGTCCTCGCACAGGTCTTCGTCTCTGCTCCTTTTTATATCCGCACGGTCCAGGCGCGCTTCGAATCGATCCCCCGCGAGATCGAAGATGCAGCCAGCATCGACGGCGCCAACGAATGGCAGATCTCGGGCCGGATCACGCTCCCGCTGAGCCGCCACGCCATGTTGACCGGCCTCTTCCTGAGCTGGGCGCGGGCGCTGGGCGAGTTCGGCGCGACGATCCTCTTTGCCGGCAATCTTCAGGGACGCACGCAGACCATGCCGCTGCTCGTCTACGGCATCCTGGAACGGGATCTGAACGCTGCGCTGTGGACCGGTCTCTTGCTGGTGGCTATCGCAGCCGGGACGCTGGCGGCGGTGACCCTTCTGGCTCGCCGCCTGTCGGTTCAGGAAGAATCGGATCCACTTTCCGATGCGTATTAGGCCATTGCGGGAAAACAACCATCCACGAAATTACACAAAGTTACACGAAGCTGCACGAAGAACCAGATCAAATCTTGGCGTTCCTTCGCGCCCAAGGGCGGTTGCCTTCCAGACGCGCTTCGTGGATGCTTCTAATTTTGGATCGGCCTTCGCGCGAGTACCGGACGAACGCGGGCTGCGGGAAACGCGCTGAAGTCAGATCGCGCCGACCGCGCGGAGCGCGGAGATCGACTGCTCTGAATAGCCAAGCCACGACTGCAACACGCTGGCGGTGTCCGCGCCCAACGCGGGGGCGGGCGACCACTCTTCTTGACGGGTGTCGGCGCCCGCCCCATTGTCAATATGGATCGCGGTGCGCGTCTGGCGTAGCCGGCCAAATTCGGGATGCTCGACCTCCACAATCATCTCGCGCGCCAGAACCTGTTCATCGGTCAGCGCCTCTGCCAACGAGTTAACCGGTGCGCAGGGCGCCTTGCCCCGCAAACGTTCGAGCCAATCCGCCGTGGTGCGTTTGCCAAAGCGCCGCTTCAATTCGCCGAGCAACGGTTCCCGATATTGATCGCGGCTGGCAAAGCTGGCGAAGCGCGCATCCCCGACCAGCCGCGGGGCTGATCCATCCTCGGCGTCGAGCACCTCGGCCAGCGCTTGCCAGAATTTCTCCTTGGCGCAGAAGAGCACGATGTAGCCATCCGCCGTCTGAAAGGTCTGGGCCGGCGTCAGGCTGGGATGGGCGGAGTCGGCCATCCGTCGGGGCTGATAGTCTCGGTTGAGCGCCCAGATCGCCACATAGCTGAGCATGCTGACCGCGGTGTCCAGCAGGCTGACATCCACGTCGCAGCCTTGGCCGCTGCGCTGGGCATGAAAGAGGCCGCTGACCAGACCGAGCATCGCGATGACGCCGCCGGCGTAGTCCACCACCGAGAGGCCGCTCTTGGTCGGCGGGCTGTCGGGGTCGCCGGTCAGGCTCATCCAGCCGGCGTAGGCCTGCATGAGATAGTCATAGGCCGGCTCGGCGTGGCGGGGGCCATCGAGACCAAAGCCGCTCAGCGAACAGCAGACGATGGCCGGATTGACCGCCTTCAGGTGGGCATAGGTCAACCCCAGCTTGTCGGGCAGGTCGCCGCGCAGGTTGTTGAAGACGGCGTCGGCCTTGCCCGCGAGTTCGAGAAAGACGCGCCGCCCCTCGGCGTGCTTCAGGTTCAGGGTGATGCTGCGTTTGTTGCGGTTGAAGGATTGAAAGTAGAGGCTGTCGCCGGGGATCGTGTAGGGCGGCACGCTGCGCGCGATGTCTCCGCCCACATTCGGCTCTTCGATCTTGATCACCTCCGCGCCCAGGTCGGCCAGATGCAACGTGCCGAATGGCCCCGCGCCAAACTGTTCCACCGCCAAAATGCATACACCGTCCAGCACTCCCGGCATCATACGCCCTCCTCCCAGAAGGTCGCGCCGGTGGCTGATGGACCCGCAGCGCGGGTTGGAATGAGCACGGCGCGCTTGAGCGAAAGCACGCGCGCGCGATGCTGGTTGAAGGCCAAGGTCTCGACCGAGACGACACCGCGGTCCGGTTTGCTGCGCGAGGGCGCTTGTCCAGCACGATGCTCTGGGCGTAGAGGGTGTCGCCGACAAAGGTCGGCGCGAGGTGCTTGACCTCGCTGTACTCCAGGTTGGCGATGGCAAAGCCGGAGATATCGGGCACGCTCATGCCCACCACGACGCTGAAGACCAGCGTGCCAACGACCAGCGGCTGGCCGTGTTGGCTCTTGGCCGCAAAGTGGGCGTCGATGTGGATAGGGTGGTGGTTCATGGTCAACATGCAGAACTGGGTCTGCTCGCCCTCGGTGATGGTGCGGCCCGGGAAGTGGTTGATCACCTGGCCGATCTCAAACTCTTCGTAGTAGCGTCCAAAGCTCATGGGGTTCACCTTTTTCTGATTCGATGCGGGGTGGCGGCCCACCTGGGTGGATCCCCAGTATACCATCCGCACGGGACGCTATAGATTCTCGAACACCAGATATTCATCCTGCATCTTCATCCTGCTGGCTCGCCAGGCCAGCCCATCCGGTAGCTTCTTTCCGAACACTTTCTACGGGGTGAATTCAAAACGGGTTGAGCCAGCATTCCGGGATTAGGCCAAAGCGGATGGCTCAGCCGGAAATGTCATGGCCTAATCCCGGAATGCTCCATCTCACTTTGGACACACCCAATTTCTGTGTGACTGCGCCTACTTTTGAATCCCATCATATCCGATATGGTTGGATGGGGATGACGATCCTGGCATCAGCTTTCTGATGCTACCCACGCATGGTTGACCATCGCAAGGCAAGCGCCGAACCCATGTTGACTATCGCAGAGAGGGGGTAACCACTTACCAATCTCCACCTACCGCACATGTCATTTCGTCCACTACTATCCGATCAGCGTGCTGCCGCGCTTGACAACGTACACCCAGGAGGAACCCAATGAACCGAATAACTCGAACCGTTGCTGGGCTTTTGCTAGCAACTGCGATTGTCATGACTTTACCGGCTTTCAACGCACACGCCCAGGCCGATGACGCCTGCGCAGAGTTGCCCGCGCACGATGCACTTCGCGAGGTGTTGCAGCAAGTCGTCTCGGAGGACAATGCAGGCTTTGGCTTGAACATGTGGGCAACCGTCGTCAACCGGGACGGCGAGGTCTGTACCGTTGCCTTTTCTGGCGAAGACCGCGGCGATCAATGGCCTGGCAGCCGGGTGATTTCGGCCCAGAAAGCCAACACGGCCAATGCATTTAGCCTGCCAGAGTTGGCGCTTTCGACCGCCAATCTCTTTACCGCGGTCCAGCCGGGCAACAGCCTGTTTGGCCTGCAACTTAGCAACCCGGTGGACACCGCGGTTGCCTATGGTGGAGACGCCGCGGCGTTTGGTCAGGCCGACGATCCAATGGTCGGCCACCGCATCGGCGGCGTGAACGTCTTTGGCGGCGGCCTCGCGCTCTACGCCGCAGACGGCGCGCTGCTTGGCGCAGTGGGTGTAAGCGGCGACAGTTCCTGCACGGATCATATCATCGCCTGGAAGGTGCGCGACGGGCTTGCGCTCGACTATGTGCCAGCTGGCGTCAGTCCAACCGGCGACGACAACATTGACTACGATCCCGACAGTGGCTGGGGTCATTCCGAGTGCGGCCTGGGCGAAGCGCCCATTTCGGATGCGCTGCCTGAAAGCCACCCAGTTGAATCCATGATGGCCGGCAGCGCGGACATGATGTCCGCCGCCGATATGAGTATGATCGACGGTGCAGAGTCCATGCTCGTGCGCTCGGAAGATGGCATCGATGTGACCGTGCATACGAGTGGCCTCACCGATGGCAACGCCTATACTGTCTGGGCGATGGTCTTTAACAATCCAGAGGCCTGTTCCGAAGAGGGTTGCGCGGCCAGCATGGATGACCCGGCCGTAGAGACTGCGCTCTTCTACGTCACCGGCGACTTTGTCGAGGATGGCGACGACGCAAATCTGTCTGGCTTCGTCGCCGCGGGCGATTCGTCCATCGACATGATGCCCGGCATGATGGCCATGATGGGTGCAGACGCGCCCGAAGAGGGTGTGGGCCTGCTGAATCCCACCGGCGCCGAAGTACATCTGATCTTGCTGGACCACGGCGCGCCGATCGAGGGCATCGAAGAGGAGCAGATCACCACCATGATGGCCGGCTGTCGCGAGGGCGAAAATGCCTTTGACCCGGCCATGGGGCCAGGCTTCTGTCCACAGGCACAGGTTAGCATGCATCTGCCATAGCCAAACGGCAGGAGTTCGAATGGTAAAGAGGCCCCACCAGTTCGCTGGTGGGGCCTCTTCGGTGAATTGGCAGATCACGTCAATTGACTTTCAGAGAGACGATTTGTTGCATCAATCGTCCATCACCCCTATACTAGGCGTTTGTGCCTGCGAACAGATGTTTCGTTGGGCCAGTCAGCGGCAACTGCTGCTGCAATGAACCGGGCTGAGAGTGCGACTTGGCTCATATCAGTCAAGGAGTACTTTCG
Source organism: Caldilineaceae bacterium (assembly GCA_012032975.1). The sequence continues at coordinate 4,607 of JAAUPU010000312.1, forward strand.
TGAGTTTCAAAGCGTTTAATCTCGATCCGCGCATCAATGCCGGGATCGAAGCCGCCGGTTTCACCACCCCCACGCCGATCCAGGAACAGGCCATCCCCGCCGTGCTCGAAGGGCGCGATGTGCTTGGTTTGGCCCAGACCGGCACCGGCAAAACCGCAGCTTTCATGCTGCCCATCCTGCAACGACTAACCCAGGGACCGACCCGTCGCGTACGCGCCCTCGTGCTGGCGCCAACACGCGAGTTGGCCGAGCAGATCCACGAGGCGACCAACATTCTCAGCGGTCGCACCAAGGTCCACAGCATCACCGTCTATGGCGGCGTCAGCAAGCGCCCCCAGATCAGCCAGCTTCAGCGTGGCGTCGAAATCGTTGTGGCCTGCCCCGGTCGGCTGCTCGATCTGCTCGGCGAGCGGCAGATCGACCTCTCGCACGTGGAAGTGCTTGTGCTGGACGAGGCGGACCGCATGTGCGACATGGGCTTCCTGCCCGACATCCGCCGCATTCTGAAGCAGTTGCCCACCCAGCGGC
>JAAUPU010000313.1 GCA_012032975.1 Caldilineaceae bacterium
GGTCCACCATGCGCCCGTCAAGCGGAAGATCACATAGTCGTGGAGCGCGCCGATACGCCAGATGGCGCGCCAGTCGTCGGCCATGATGCTGGAGCCAGTTGACCAGCCCGCCAAAGGTGGTTGCGTAGCCATAGTTGAAGGGGTTCTTTTCGCCCCACACTTCGGCGGAGTAGGCTGCGCGGATTTCCGGCGAAGTGCGAAAGTAGCTCTTGTCCCAGATCGGCCAATACGCGCTTCCTGTCTCGTCCAGGCAGGCGCCAAAGAGGGCGCGGCAGGCAATGCCGATGGCGACAGGTCGCGGCGCGAAAGGAAGGCGATCACCTGCCTCGCGCGCCGCGGCGACAAACGCCTGCCAGAAACCTTCCAGCGTCCCGACCCGAGCCGCCGGAATCTGCCGAGTAGACGCCCTGCCCACGGCGATGATTCGACCTTGGGCGTCCAGATATGCAGCTTTGCAGGTGGTCGAGCCGATGTCGGCCGCCAGCAGCAGATCAGCCATTGCGGCCCGGCTGTGTGACAAGCTTGCCGCTGCGCACGGTGGCGAGCACCTCTAGATTTTGCGTCGCGGTTTCGGTTTCGCCTTCGCTGTCGGTCAACACGAACTCGCCGTCTCGAAGCTGGAAGAGGCTGATATCAGCCTCGCGCCCCGGATATAGCGAACCTAGTTCATGGTCACGCTGGATGATCTGCGCGGGCGACCAAGTGCTGAGCCGGATCACCTCTGGCAGGTCCAGGCCGAGATGCAGAAACTTGGCCATGGTCGTGGCCATGTCGAAGACCGGGCCATTGATGCAGCCGCCGTGCAGGTCGGTCGAGATGGCGTGGAGCGGAAGGCCCACTTCGAGCGCCCGTCGCGCCGTGTCAAAGGCAAAGCTGGCCGAGCCGTGGCCGATGTCGAACTTCACCCCTCGTTCAACCGCGGCCCAGGTCGCGGGCAAGGGGCGCCCGTCGCGACCGAGCAGACCCCCATATTTGCCGTGCCAGCAATGGGTGACGATGTCGCCCTCGCCAAGCAGCGCCAGCACATCGTCGATGACGGGGGGCGCGTTGCCGATATGCACCATCAACCCGGTGCCAGAGAGGCGCGCGGCCTGCACTGCCAGCTTCACCGGCGTGATCCCAAGATTACCGCAATGGGTCTGGCTGGCCAGCACTTTGATGCCCAAACACCTGCCCTCGGCTGCCTCCTGTTCCGCCACCTGGATCGTCTTGCTCTGGGCAAAACGGCTCCAGTCGCCATGTTTGGGCCGCTGCGTCGTGTCGATGGAGACATTCAAGAAGGCCAGGACGCGTGTCGTGGCCAGGTCCATGACCGTCTCGCGAAAGGTCTGCCACGCATTGGCGCCGGCTGTGCCGGCATCGACCACCGTGGTCACCCCGGTGGCGATGCCCGCGTCGCGGTCTGCATCCAGACCGCTGGCCATGCCGCCAGAAAAGACGTGTGCGTGCAGGTCGATCCAGCCTGGGCTGGCCACCTGGCCAGTTGCGTCGAGGCGATCAACCGAACTTGCGCCGGCAAAGTTGCCGATGCCTGCGATCTTGCCGTCCTGCACGGCAATGTCGGCGACCTGGTCGAACTTCTGGCTTGGGTCGATGACCCTGGCCCCGCGGATGATCAGGTCATAGGGTTTCTGTACGGCAGATGGATTCATCTTTTTCTCCTCGCTATGACGGCCAATGATTCGCAGCGTTCAAAGCTGCTTCAGGCCGCAGCATCGTTGGCTGGCGCCGGCGGTATTTTTGGCAGCGTGGTCTTGGCCTGCATTCTGTTGTCGATGGCGGATAGATGCCACTCTGAGGGGGTGGTCTGTCTGCGGTCAAGTCTACCAGGTCTGGGCCAGTTGGCAAATGGCCTGGCGTCCACCGGGTCTACTACACGGTAGGGGCACATCGCGCTGCCGACTTGGCAGTTGGGTATCTGCGAATTTCTCGTTACACTGGAGCGTAGAATGTAGCTGTAGCTGACTCTCGCCGCCCACCACAAACCGAGGTGCATACCATGCTATTGTGTATCGACATTGGCAACACCAACATCATGCTAGGTCTGTTCGAGGGAGATACCCTGGGGCCACATTGGCGGCTGGCCACCGACCACGAACGAATGCCGGACGAATTCGCCATGCAATTGCTTGGGCTGCTCTCCTATGCCGGGCTGTCCGCCGGAGATATTGATGGTATTGCGCTGGCCTCTGGCGTCCCGATCCTGACCAGCCGCTTGGCGCGAGGTTTGTCTTCGATATCTGGATCGGGAACCATTGGTCGTGACCAACGAATTGAAGATAGGCATCACCATCGCTTATGACAACCCAAGCTCGGTCGGCGCGGACCGCATCGTCGATGCGGTCGCCGCATTCAGCCTCTACGGCGGTCCCCTCTGCATCGTCGATTTTGGCACGGCGACGACCTTCGAGGCGGTTACGGCGAAGGGCGAATACCTCGGCGGCGCGATCGCACCGGGCATCGGTATCGCCGCGGACGCACTCGCCCAACGGGCTGCGAAACTGCCCAAGGTAGACATCGCGCCGCCACCCTCCGCCATCGGGCGCAACACCGTCCACGCGATGCAGTCCGGCCTCTTCTTTGGCTACGTTGGTTTGGTCGAGAGCATGGTGGCGCGCTTCAAGGCCGAGCTGGGACCGGAGACGCGTGTGGTCGGCACCGGCGGGCTGGCCCCAATCATCGCCAGCGAGACCGATGTCATCGATGTGATCGCGCCGTGGCTGACGCTGGATGGTCTGCGCATCGTCTACCAACAGAATCGGAGCGAACCATGACCGCGCTGCACACCCCGTTTACCGGAAAGCGGATCGTACTCGGTGTCACCGGCAGCATTGCCAGCTACAAAGCAGCCGACTTAGCCAGCAAATTGGCCCAGGCCGGCGCGACCGTGGATGTGATCTTGACCGCCAGTGCGACCCGTTTCGTATCGCCGCTGACCTTCCAGTCGCTGACCGGACGCCGGGCCTATGCCGACGCCGACCTCTGGGGAGCGGACGCCCATGTTCTTCACATCGGCCTTGCCCGCGCCGCCGACCTGCTCGTCATTGCGCCCGTCACGGCCAACACCCTGGCCAAGCTGGCCAACGGATTGGCAGACAATCTGCTCACGGTCACCGCGCTTGCCGCCGAATGTCCGCTGGTGCTGGCTCCGGCCATGGATGCAGGCATGTTTGACCATCCGACCACGCGCGCCAATCTCAAGCTTTTGCTGGGCCGTGGCGCGACCTTGATCGGGCCGGAGGAGGGCCATCTTGCTTCTGGGCTGGTCGCCCGCGGTCGCATGAGCGAACCCGCAACGATCTTGGGCCGGCTTCGTCATCTGCTGGCCGTCAACGGGCCGCTGCATGGCCGCAAGGTCGTTGTGACTGCCGGCGGCACGCGCGAACCAGTCGATCCGGTTCGTTACCTGACCAATCGTTCGTCGGGCAAGCAGGGCTATGCGTTGGCGCAGGCTGCGCTGGACGCCGGTGCAAAGGTGGTGCTGATCTCCACGGCAGAGGGGCTGCCCACACCGGCGGGCGCGCGTCTGTCGCCTGTCGAAACTGCGTTGGAGATGTTGGAGGCGGTGCTTGTCGAGTGCCAGGACGCCGATGCGCTTCTGATGGCCGCTGCGGTTGCCGACTTCAGACCGGCTGCGGCGGCCAGCCAAAAAATCAAAAAGCTGGGCGGTGTTCCACAGCTCGACCTCGCGCCCAATCCCGACATTCTGGCGGCATTGGCGGAAGCGCGGCGTGGGAGTGGGATTCCGCACGTCGTGGTCGGCTTTGCCGCGGAGACCCAAGACCTGCTGGAGAATGCGCAATCCAAATTGGAGCGCAAGGCGCTGGACCTGATCGTGGCCAACGATGTCGCCGCGCGTGACGCGGGTTTTGCCGTGGATACAAACCGCGTCACGCTGCTTTCGTCCACTGGACCGGCCGAAACATTGCCGCTGATGAGCAAGGCAGAGGTTGCCGGTCGCGTGGTCGAGCGGGTTGTGGAGTTGCTACTGTAGGGGCGATGCAGCGCATTGCCCTACTCCAGCGCGTGGGTGATCTCGCGCACGCTCTGCTTGAGGTTCTCCAGATCGAGCACTTTGTTCCAGTCTGGCTGGAAGATCTGGCTCTTGGCCTGTTGGATGGCATAGATCGCGCCATCCGAGAAGGGGAAGCCAGATTCGCCAAAGACGATGGCCAGTTCCGTGCGGATGTGACCGTAGAGAAAGTCGCGCGCGGCAGCCTCTGGTACGCCCATCTCGATCACTTGGTCCATCCCCTCGCGGATCACGGTGATGCAGGTGGCGGCCAGCGTTTCGACCAGCGCCGGTTCCAGGATCGCCATCTGTTCGGTGGTGACCCGGTGCGAGCGGATGATGGGGCCATACATGGCCTTGGCAATGGCCTCGCCCTTGGCATAGTCGGATTCTGGTCCCTGGTGGAGCGCGGAGACAACACTCTGTTTGGCGTGAACGCCGCCGAACCAGTCGGTCATGGCGGCGGCCTCTGTCTCGTCGTTGAAGACCGGCGGGTGGCAGGGGTGGGTGATGAAGTAGGTGATGTCCGCCCGTTCTGGCAGCACGCCTGCATAGCCAGCAGCCGGGTCCAGACCGATCACCATCGTGCCGCTGGGCAAGTCTGGCACAATCTGGTCGCAGATACGGCCGATCAGCGCATCGGGTACCGCCAACACCACGACCTCGGCTGCGGCCAGCGCCTCGGCCTGGGGTGTCACGTCGATGCCGATCTCGCGCAGGCCGTCGATGCCGCTCTGGCTTACCTCGACGTAGAGCATCCGATATTCGGTGCGATCTTTCATGTTGTTGGTGATGCGGCGGCCCATCTTGCCGCCCGCGCCGAGCAAGGCAATGGTTGTTGTCATGAGGTCACTTTTCTCCTTTTTGAATGCTGCCAAAATAATTTGCCACGCCGTTTTGCCCCCCTTTGAGCGCGATCTGAAGTCCATCAAAAAGCTGGCTCATCTGAACTGGCCCGACAGAGGGGCGCACCGGGTGAGATGGGCGTGATCACCTCCAACGCATAGATGCCAAGCTGCCGCGCTGCATAGCCGAAGTGTCGCCGCCGGCGACACAAACGCGGCGCACATCGCTCTGTTCGAGGACGCCACGCAAGATTTGACCCTGACGCTGGGCGATTC
>JAAUPU010000314.1 GCA_012032975.1 Caldilineaceae bacterium
CATCTTGACCACCGGCGCCATCATCGCGGTGTCTCCATAGTCATAGGCGGTAGACGGTCCGCGGGTCAGGCTGGGTGCGGCGGACGGTTCCACCGCGACGATGCGCGCCGCCTTCCCGCCGACGATATTTTCGCGCAGGAAGGGAAAGGCAAAACCGCCAAAGTTGCTGCCACCGCCGGTACAACCTACCAGCACATCCGGCCAATCCGCCCCGGCTACCTCGAGCTGCTTGATCACTTCCTGGCCGATCACTGTCTGGTGCAACAGCACGTGATTGAGCACGCTGCCCAGCGCGTACTTGGTATCCTCGCGGGTCGCGGCCTCTTCCACCGCCTCTGAAATGGCGATGCCTAGACTGCCGGTGCTCTCCGGATCCTTGGCCAGGATGGAACGGCCGGAATTGGTTTCGTTGCTTGGGCTGGCTACGACGGTGGCGCCCCAGGTTTGCATCATGACCTTGCGGTAGGGCTTCTGCTCATAGCTGATCTTGACCATGAAAACTTTGCATTCAATGCCGAACATCTGACAGGCAAAAGCCAGCGCGCTGCCCCATTGCCCTGCCCCGGTCTCCGTGGAGATGCGGGTGACGCCCTCCATCTTGTTGTAGTAGGCCTGGGGGACCGCGGTGTTGGGCTTGTGGCTGCCTGCAGGGCTGACGCCCTCATACTTGTAGTAGATCTTGGCCGGTGTGTCCAGAGCCTTCTCCCACCGCCGAGCACGGAAGAGCGGCGACGGTCGCCACAGCCGATAGATATCCTGCACCTCGTCAGGTATCTCGATATACCGCTCCGTGCTGACTTCCTGGGCAATCAGCGCCATCGGGAAGAGCGGCGCCAGATCTTGCGGGCCAAGCGGCTGGCCTGTGCCAGGATGCAGTGGAGGGGCAAGCTCCACACCCGCCGCCGGCAGATCGGCGGCAATGTTGTACCAATGGCTGGGCATATCGCGCTCGCTGAGCACGATCTTCGTGAGTTCACTCATCGATCTTTCCTCCAGAGAGAATTGGGTTATCGAAAACTTGCGGTGAATTTATTATACCACCGTGGGGGAGGGGCAGTGGACTACGGCTCGCAACGAGAAAACAAGCGAATAGAAGCCTGCACAAGCAGATCTCACCAGAGCGAATAGCCGCCGTCGATCACGAGGTCGTGGCCGGTCATAAAATCAGATGCCGGCGAGGCCAGATAGACCACGGCGCCCTGCAAGTCGGTGACCTCGGCCATGCGCGCCATCGGCGTCAAGCCCATCCATTCCGGCACGATGGCCTCTCCCGTGGGCGTCTGCACCAGGTCATCGACCAGTTGGGTGCGCGTATAGCCAGGGCTGATAGGAGTTGACGCGCACCCCGCGCGACGCCCATTCCGCGGCCAGGCTGCGGGTAAGATGAATGACGCCCGCCTTGGAGGTGTTGTAGGCGGCCTGGTTCTGGGGCATGTTCACGATCGAGCCAGACATGGAGGCGGTGTTGATGATCTTGCCATAGCCGCCTTGCAGCATGTGGCGTGCCTCAGCCTGGGCGCACAGAAAGACCGCGGTCAGGTTGATATCGATCATGCGCTGCCAGTCGGCCAGGGACATTGCTTCACTGTCCACCCACTGACCGATGCCGGCGTTGTTGACGCCGATGGTCAATTGACCCCAAGTTCTGATGACCGTGTCCACCATATGCTGAACCTGCTCGGAGTCGGTCACGTCCGCAGTGATGGCGATGGCGTCAATCTTCTTGGCGACAAGCTCATGGGCCACATTCTCGGCGCGCTCAGCCACCCGGTCGACGACCGCCACCGATGCACCGGCCTCGCCCAGCGCATGTGCATATCCACGGCCGATCCCCTGCCCGCCGCCAGTCACCAATGCCACGCGGCCATCCAGTCGAAAACGTTCCAGAATCGACACAACCTGGTACACGGCATCGTTGTTCAAGTGTCTCTCCAGATTTTCCAGGATAGGACCGGGCATGAAGATTTCGGCTGCCATCACGCCAGACCATTGTGGCCTGTCAACATTCAGGCGCGGTTGCGATAGAGGTCGGGGTCCACCACGGCTATCATGGCTGTTTCATCGAGGTGGCCGCCGAGGAATTCGTTGATCTCGCGTGCATAGGGTTCGGGATCTGCCAGCATGAGGTTGTAGTCGATATCCAGTTGCTCGAAATTGGGCTGGCCGCGACCCACGTCTTGACTTTTTGCACATGCTTCTGGAAGAGATCGGCTATCTCTTCGTCGCTGATCGAGTCGGTCGACTCGCTGCGATTGGCCAGCATTTTCTGTTGGGAGGCCAGGACTTCCTCCATACGTCGGTGCATGAAGATCACTTTATAATTCTGGTCGGGCGGCAAGTATTCGAGCAATGCCGAAATCACCTTGACGACCTTGCCCTGGGCATCTGTGATCCAAGCACGGTCGCCTTTGTCCAGCTGCTTGACCCGCTCGAATTCATAGTAGCCCTTGGGGTTGTCTGTGTCTGCCCCGCGCTGATCGTCTACGACCACGGAAAGCCCGCCGGCCTCCAACATCTTCATCATCATCGAAGTCCCAGAACGGGGCAGACCGGACACAACCACCACACTCGCCGGCACATCCGATTTGGGCGCATCACCCTTGAAAAACTTCTGAAGCATCCGTCTCATATTTGGTTTCCATATATATGGCGACTGACTTGCGCTCAACAAACCAACGCAAGCGCCAGACCGATCATCGCCGTGGCCATATCAAGTTAGCCTGCGCTAAAATTGTGCAGGCAGAGCTTCACGCTGCTGGCTCCACTTCCGCCGCCACCAGCAACAATTCTGCCATGTCGTAGGCCAGCGCATGGTGCTTGCCGTGGATATCAATCAACAGTGGGCCATCGAACGGCGCACGCTCCAGCAACGTCAGAATTGCGTTGGGGTAGAGGCCCAACGTGCCCAAATAGCGCAGACGATCATCGTCCTGCATGAGGACACGCATCAATCTGTATTTTTGTTGCAAGGTCGCCTGGGTCAGTGGAACGCCAGAAACCTTCTCGATCTGTCCCTTTTTATTGGGGATTGGGTCGCCGTGGGGGTCCACCGTCGGGTTGCCCAGCGCACGAGAGATGGCATCTTCCAGGGTCTCGCTGATCACATGCTCCAGCCGCTCGGCCTCAGCATGGACCTGATCCCACGACAGGTCCAGCTTCTCGTGCAGATAGAGTTCCAGCAGCCGATGATGGCGCAACACCTCCAACGCCACTCGCTCGCCAGAGGCCGTCAGCGCCATGCTCTGATAGGGCGTATATTCGACCAGGTCCAGGTCAGCCAATTTCTTGACCATGTTGGTGGCCGACGCGGGGGAGACCTCCAGTTGCGTCGCCAACGCCGAGTTTGTCACCTTCTCGCCCTTGGCGTTGAGCATATAAATTGCCTTGAGATAATCCTCGTGCGCCGACGTCAGCCTGCGCTCGGCCAGCGGCTCATTTTTAGTCATGGTTAAATATTAGCAGTCACCCTTGCACTTGTCAAGAGAAACGCCGATGGTTGATGCGCAGCACACGGGGCGCTGGGGCTACCCGACCTGCACGGCTGCCCCGCCGCGGCGCGGGTCGCCGACAGGTGTTAAACGCCCATCCTGCATCGCGACCGCGTGCGCGCCGCCAAAGAACATATTGGCGCCTGGCCAATGGTTGACCCGGTAGCCAGCCGCTGCCAACCGCTCGACCGTACTCTTGCCCACGCCGCCTTCCGCCTGAAGCACGGTCGCCTCAAAGTGGATCCGCGCGGCGGTGACAGCATCTTCCAGCGGCAATCCAAAGTCAAGCACATTGCTCAAAGTCTGCAAGATTGCGGAGCGGATACGGTTGCTTCCACCGCTGCCAACCGCCAGCACAGGCCGTTCATTGCGGACCACGACAACCGGCGTCATCATGGTGGCAAGCCGTGTGCCTGCCGGATGCCGGTGAAAGCCGCGGGGATGCAGATCCTCTTCACCAAGCATGTTGTTGAGGCAGACTCCAGTATCGCCGACCACAAAACCGGCATTCTCCCCGGCGGAGGTGGTCACACTTACCAGCAGGCCATTGCCATCCACGACGCTGATATGGGTGGTGTCGCTTGGACCAGGGGCAAAGAGCGGCTCGGTTGGCGGCGAGTCGCCATGCAAAATTCCGGCCAGACGACGCCGGTAGAGGTCCACATGGGCCTCGCCCAGGAACCAGGCGATGCGCTCGGATTCAGCCAGTGGGCTTGCATCCCAACCCGCGCGCGCCAGGTTCGTCAGTCGCATGGTCTCTGCCAACAGACGCACGTGATCGAAGCCATTGTGCTCAAGCGCGCCCACCTGCAATGGCGCAAGCAGCCGCAACGCAAAGCCGATCAGCACGCCGCCAGCCGAGGACGGCGGTGGCAACATCACCGTGTGATCCCGGTACGCGACGCTGATTGGCGACGAAGTACGGACCGCATAGTCAGCCAGATCGCGCCGGGTCACCAAACCACCACGGGCCTGTTGGTCAGCCAGAATCGCGTCGGCCATGGCGCCGGTGTAGAAAAGCGCGGGGCCAAGCTGGCCAAGCTGCTCCAGCGTTCGCCCAAGTTGTGGAAAAAAGATCCGTTCTCCGCTCTGAAACGGCCGTCCGTCCGGCACATAAATGGCAGCCAATTCAGGCGTTTTGCGAAAGATCGGTTGCAGGATTCGATAGGCATATTCTTGCTGGGGCGACAGGATCACGCCTTCCGTCGCCAGGCGGGTTGCCGGCTTCAACAAGGTGGACAGTGGCAACGTGCCATATTCCTCGGCCATGGCACAGAGGCCGGCCACCGCGCCAGGCACGGCCACGCTGGCCCGCCCGATATGGAACGCTTGTTGCTCCGGTCCAAAATCGATCAGCACCTCCTGAAAGTCGGCCTCCTCTCGCTTGACCCCGGTCGGCATGTCGCTGAAAAAATCGTAAGAGGTGTCGTGGTCAGACCGGCTGTCCACAACAAGTGCAACCCCACTGCCGCCAATGTTGACGAGCGCGACCTCCGCCACAAACGAGGCAAAAGCCGCAGCCACCGCGGCGTCGGCCGCGTTGCCACCCATCCGCAGGATCTCTGCGCCGGCTTCCGCGGTCTGGGGGATCGCCGGCGGCGATGGCGCCTCTGGCCGGAGCGTTTACGTGTTCTGTTCGATGTC
>JAAUPU010000315.1 GCA_012032975.1 Caldilineaceae bacterium
CTGGGCGCGGTCCCTTATCAGGCCAAAGTGCTCTACGACTTTGTGCCCGAGAGCGAGATCATGCCGATCGCCCAGGCGATCGCGCGCGTTTTCGCACGCCTGGGCGAGAAGCGCAACCGCAACCGCGCCCGCCTCAAGTTCCTGGTAGCCCAGTTGGGCATCGAGGAATTCCGCCGTCTGGTCGACGAAGAGTTGGAGCAGTTGCCCTACGACCCGCGCTGGACGGCCTATCTCGACGACATTCCGACCTATGCGGAGACGCCGCTCAAGAGCGCCATCATGCTCAACGGCCACGCCTCGGCAGAAGGTTTTGAGGAGTGGTTCGCCACGAATGTCTATCGCCAACGCCAGCAAGGCTATGCCACAGTAACCGTGAACCTGCCGCTAGGCGACCTGACATCGGAACAGGCCTGGCAGCTGGCCGACATCGCCCGCAAATATGTGGGCGAGCATATGCGCACCACCGTCGAGCAGAATATCGTGTTGCGCTGGGTTTCGGAAGCCGACCTGCCGGCCCTGCACCAGGAATTGCACTCCATCGGCCTGGGCGAAGCCGGCGCGGGCACAATTGTGGACATCACCTCTTGCCCCGGCACCGATACTTGCAAGCTAGGCATCGCTTCTTCGCGCGGTCTGGCTGGCGAATTGCGCACCCGACTTGCGGCCAAGAGCGCCACGCTGCCCGATGCCATCAGCGAACTACGCATCAAGATCAGCGGCTGTTTCAACTCCTGCGGTCAACACCATGTCGCCGACATCGGTTTCTTTGGCAACAGCCGTCGCCGCAACAACCGCACCGTGCCCCATTTCCAGGTCGTGCTGGGTGGAAAGTGGCGCGAGAACGCTGGCGCCTATGGGCTGGCCGTGGGCGCCGTTCCATCTCGCTCGGTGCCCGAGTTGCTTGACGTGATCACTTCTCGGTACGTTTCTGAACGCGAGCGCACCGAAAGCTTCCAGGATTGGGTCACCCGACTGGGCAAAAAGGAAGTGCGCACCATGCTGGAACCTTTCACCGATGTGCCGATCTACGAGGTGGCGCCCAAGTTCTACAGCGACTGGGTGACCCGCGTGAGTTCAGCATTGGCGACATCGGCATCGGCGAATGCGCCGGCGAAGTCGTTTCGCTCTTTTCCATGGAGATCTCGCGGGCCGAAGCCGAGGCGTTTGATGCCCTGATTGCCCTGGATGAAAAAGATTATACACTGGCCGACCAGCGAGCCTATCGATCCATGTTGATGGCGGCCCGCTCCCTGGTGCGCAACCAGTACCTGGATGTCAGCGAAGATCCGGACCAGATCGTCGACGAATTCCGCGCTCGTTTCTATGACACGGAGCTTTTCTACGACAAATACGCCAAGGGCAAGTTTGCCAGTTACTTGTTCGACCGCCACGAAAATGGCCACGGTGTACCGGATGAAGATGCCGCACACCGGCTGGTGGAAGAAGCCAATCTGTTCATCGAAGCGGCCCATGCCTGTGACGCACGCATGGCTGGCACGACCATCGGCGGCGTTACGCTATAGCCTACCTTGTGGCCTGCGCCGCAGCAGAAAGGTAAACAAGTCATGGGTGTACCTCAACGAATCAAGACCAAGTTTTTTGTAAAAGATCCCTCGGTGGTCGAACTGCCAACCTTTGTGCCGGTCTTCCACAACTGGATCCAACAGCACACCGTCGCGGGCGAATTGATCGACGTGGCCGACTATAAGCACGTCCCCGAAGGCCCCGGCATCATGCTGATTGGCTACGAAGCCGACTACGCGATCAACATGGGGCGCGGGCGCATGGGCCTGCTCTATGACCAGAAGCGCGCGTGGCTGGCAACAGTGGCTGATGACGACGAAGCCGAGACCATCGCGCGCATTCGTCTGACTTTGCAGCGCGCGCTCCTCGCCTGTCAGGCGCTGGAGGCCGCCCCCTCGCTGACCGGCCGTATCGCCTTTGACTACGACGAGGTGGAGATCGCCTTCGCCGACCGTCTGCGCACGCCCAACCAGCCCGCAGTCACTGCGGCGCTGCGCGGTGCGGTCGAATCTGGGCTGGCCGATCTCTTTGGCGACAACATGGCCGTCACGGCTCTGGAAACAGATGTCCGTCGCTCGGTCGCATTCCTGGTGAAATCGGCCAACCCTCGCGACCTGTCCGCCCTGCTCGGCAACCTGCAGACGGCAACTTTCGCCGGCGCGGCTTAGGATTCATCGAGAGGGTGCGCAGATTCGTCTGCGCACCCTTTGGACAGACAGTTTTGTATCAACTTCAGCAATCAAGAAATCCGGGATCAACTATCATGGCGTCGTACTGCATCTGTATCGCGCGGGAGCGCTGGTCGGCCTAGCTCAGACCTGAATTCTGGGCAGGCCGCACTTCAACCAGACTGGCGTTTCCCGCACACCCAACCGTTCAGCACAAACCCGTGTGTTGTTCCAGTGTCGGAACACGTCAGTCAATGTTGACTGTGTAGGAACCTTTGCCACCCACATTCAGGAATCCGTGCAGAAAGGCAGTTGTAGATGCCAACCGACACCCAGCTATTTAGCTCACAGAGCAGTTTCGCCGCCATCAATCGTCAATTTGAAACACACTCATTAGAAGACATGCTGCGTTGGACGCTCTGGACCTTCGGCGACAAGGTCGCGCAGGTGACCAGTTTTGGACCGGCCGGCATCGTCATCTTGGACCATTTGGCCAAGTTGAATCCGGGGATGCGTGTCATCACCATCGACACCAGCTTTTCTCTTTCCAGAGACATACGATCTGTGGCGGACCATCGAGCGTCGATTTCCCATCGAATTGGTTGTGCGACGCTCAACCGTTTCGCCATTGACCCAGGCCCGTGAGCATGGCCAGAATCTCTGGACCGTCGATCCCGACCGTTGCTGCAATATTCGCAAGGTCGTCCCGCTGCGAGAGGCTTTGCAGGGGCTGGATGCCTGGATCACCGGCATTCGCCGCGACCAGTCTTCGACCCGTTCCAAGGCGTCGCTGCTCGGTTGGGATGCTCGCCACGAACTGGTCAAGGTGAACCCGTTGGCCCACTGGAGTGGCGAGCAAGTGTGGCGTTACATCCGTCAGCACGACCTGCCCTATAATAACCTGCACGATCAGGGCTATTCCAGCATTGGCTGCGCCCAATGCACCCGCCCGTCCGCGGACCTCCAAGATGAACGTTCCGGTCGCTGGTTTGGCCAGCAGAAACTGGAGTGCGGAATCCACTATGCGACCGCATAGCCTGCTCCGAGCAACCATTCGATGAACCGAAAAAATCTTCACACTGCCGTGCAAGACGAAAAGCGCCGTCTATCTGGTCGGCGCCGGTCCTGGCGACCCCGAACTGATCACGGTCAAGGGGCTGGCGCTGTTGCGGCGCGCAGATGCCATCTTGTACGACGCGTTGGTCAGCCCCGAACTGCTGGATGCAGCCCCGTCCGGTGCGCTGCGTATCTTCGTGGGCAAACGCGCCGGCCACCATCATCGCACCCAGGACGAAATCAACCATCTGCTGCGCGACCTCGCGCAGCGTTATCCAACCGTCGTTCGGCTCAAGGGTGGCGACCCGTTTGTCTTTGGCCGCGGCAGCGAGGAGATGCTCTTTCTGCGCGCGGCGGGTGTGCGGGTGGAGATCGTTCCCGGCGTGAGCAGCGCATTGGCCGCGCCGGCCTATGCCGGCATCCCCGTCACCCATCGACGGGTGGCTGGCAACTTTGCTGTGATCACCGGACACCGTGCCAACGACGCCAGCCAGGAGCAGCCCTGGGAAGCGCTCGCCAAGCTCGACACATTGGTCATCCTGATGGGGTTGGCCAATCTCGACTATGTGATGGAGCGTCTGTTGAGCGCAGGCTGCGCTGCGGATACGCCAGCCGCGATCATCAGCCAGGCCACGTTTGCGGATCAGCAAGTGATCGCGGGCACGGTTTCCAATCTGTCCGCACAGCTTGAGAACACTTTGTTCACATCGCCTGCCACCATTGTCGTCGGCGAAGTCGCCGCGCTTGCGCAGGAATTACACTGGTTTCCTGCCTCGGAGCCAGCCCAAATTGCCGCCCACCTGACCACCCTCGCTGTACCTGCCTGACGGAATTCGGTGTACAGATGACCAGCCCCCCCAGCGTGACCGTCTCCTGTCGCCACGTCTGGAAGATTTTTGGCCCCAATCCCCAGGCCATCGCCGAAACGCTCCACACGGCTGACCCCGCCGACCGCCATTCCAAAGAAAGCCTCCTCAAAGAATCGGGCCATGTGTTGGCCGTGCGCGATGTTTCCTTCGAGGTGGCGGAGGGGGAGACCTTTGTCGTCATGGGGCTGTCGGGCAGCGGCAAGTCGACGCTCCTGCGTTGTCTACCTCGCCTGATCGAACCCACATCGGGTCAGATTTTTATCTGCGGCCAAGAGACAACCGCGGTCGATCAGCGCACGTTGCGCGGCGTACGTCGCCACAAGATGAGCATGGTCTTCCAGCATTTCGGTCTTTTCTCGCACCGCCGCGTCATCGACAACGTTGCGTTCGGTCTGGAGGTGCAGGGCATTGGCAAGGCTGAGCGCTATGCCCGGGCGCTGGAAGTTTTGGCGCTGGTCAACCTGACCGGGTGGGAGGAATACTTCCCAGATCAGTTGAGCGGCGGGATGCAGCAACGGGTCGGTCTGGCCCGCGCCCTGGCTGTGGACCCGGACATTCTGCTCTTCGACGAGCCGTTCAGCGCGCTCGACCCGCTGATCCGCCGGGAGATGCAGGATGAGCTGATCCGTCTCCAGCAGAAGATGCACAAGACGCTGGTCTTCATCACCCACGATTTCGCCGAGGCCATCAAACTGGGCGACCGCATCGCGATTATGAAAGATGGCGAATTCGTCCAGGTGGGAAGCGCAGAGGAGGTGGTCTTGCATCCAGCAGATGAGTACGTCGCCGAGTTCACACGCGATGTTTCCAGGGCAAAGGTCGTCACGGTGCGTACCATCATGCGTCCGGTAGCGCTTTCCGCCAGCGACGATCTGGGCAAACGTCCCGCGATCCTCGAAACGGCCAAAATCGAGACGTTGATCCCGCTGATCGCCGGCGCAGAGTGATGCCTTCCCCGTCGGTCGATACAAACGGCGCGCTGGGTCGGCGCCGTGGACGCAC
>JAAUPU010000316.1 GCA_012032975.1 Caldilineaceae bacterium
CGGGTGATGCTTGCGCTTGCGGATGTTGCTGCGCGGTCCATCGGGCCGCGCCCAGTACGCGCCGGGGGTCCACGCCCACCAGAGATAGTAATGATCCAGATTCACCGGGCCGCGTGTCTTGTGGAAGACCAGGGCGCCCGGCACCAGCGATTCTGCCGTCGCATTGGGATAGAGCGCCGGGTCGGGGGTTCGTTCGGCGACCGTCACATAGCCGGTCTCCTGCACGAAGCGGGCGAACTGGGCATTGGTCACCTGATAGCTGTCCATCCAGAAGCCATCGACCTCGACCTCATGGACGGGCGCTTCTTCTGGATAGTGGTCGTTTGAACCCATGCGAAAGCGACCGCCGGGAATCCAGACCATCTCTGGAAACGGAGCCTGCTCTGGCGATAGCTTGAGGTCGATCTGCATTGTGGTGCCGTTCACGTCATTTACCTTTCGTGCGCCCGCTTGATGCGCCCGCTCTGTCAGCCAAAGTGACGCTATGCGCCACTGTCTCTCTCGATTGTAGGAGATTCGGTGAATTCGGCAAAATGGCGGCGACCCTGTTCGCCCGGTATACGGGATCTCTCCCGCAATCGCCCAGAGACGGACCAGAGCGACGCAATTCTCGGTACGTGGTCAAGCTGCTGATTTCTGCGTCCATTTCGACGCCAAATTGACTGAACGGATCGGCAGGGCTGTGGTATTCTATTCCGGCTGGATCCGAGGTGTTCTGGCCGAAAATGGGCACGAATGTACGCAGATTTCCTACCTGAATCGGCATGTATTGGCGTGGGTCTCCGGTTCTGCTTTCTTCCCATCATCCTCTTGACCCGCACAAGATTTCGTCCAGTTCGCGCCATTGGTGGCAACTATTTCCATAAAGGCAGAGCCGTAGCCAAAGCATAGAGAGTCCCACGATGTTTGTCATTCTTTCCAAGATATTGCCGATCTTTATCTTCCCCGTAGGCCTCGTCTGTCTGCTGATTGTGCTGGCCATCTTTCTGCGCTCGCGCACATCGTGGCAGACTGCGGTCCTGGTCGCCGCGCTGCTGCTGTTGCTGGTCTCCAGCAGCGGCTGGGGCGCGGCGGCCATCACCAAATCGTTGGAGTGGCAATATCTGCCGCCCGAAGAATTCCCCCCCCACGAGGTCATCGTGGTGCTGGGCGGCGGCGGCCGGCCCGCAGAGTATCCGCGCCAGATCTCCGAAATGAATGAGGCCGGCGACCGGATGCTCTATGCCGCGTGGCTCTATGCCAACGGCGTCGCGCCCAAGTTGCTGGTCAGTGGCGGGACGCTGGACTGGCTGGGCGGCGAGATACCCGAATCCCAGCGTATGGTCGAGATCTTGGGCATGATGGGCGTGCCTGCGGATGCGATCATCACCGAGAGCGAGGCGCGCAACACCTACGAAAACGCGGTCTACACGCGCGATCTGCTGGCGCCCTTGGGCATCGACCGCATCGTGCTGGTGACCTCGGCCAGCCACATGCCGCGCTCGGTGGCGCTCTACGAAAAGCAGGGCTTCGAGGTGCTGCCGGCGCCGACCGATTTTCAGGTCACCTATGCCGGCTGGCGCAATCTGCACACGACCAACCCCGCGGCACAACTGGTCAATCTGTTGCCCTCGGCCGGCAACCTAGAACTGACCACCCGCGCCCTGAAGGAGTATGTGGGTATCCTCACCTACTGGCTGCGCGGCTGGCTGTAGACGCCGGATCGGTCCGCCCTTAATCGGCGCCATGCGTGAAATCCGTGCTTCAGCCGGCAAGGTATCATCCCATCCAAGATGTCTTTCAAGCCGCGCCTCCGTGGTATAGTAGACGGTGCGCCGGCTCTCGACCAGGCCATGCGCACCGCACTCTCGATAGTCTTGAACAACGAAACAGATTCGACACCAACCGATGGCAAGAGCCAGAAAAAATAGACAGAATCAACAAGAACATCGCAGACCGGCAGGGCCGCGCCCACTTGCCGGCGACCCTGCGCCAGCCGAAACCGGCGCGATCTACAAGGATTGGGGTGGCCGTATTCCCGTGGCGCTGACCATGCCCAACAGCTACTATGTGGGCATGAGCAGCCTGGCGCTGCAACTGCTCTATGCCATCTTCAACCGCGCCCCAGACATGGTCTGCGAGCGCATCTTCTGGGAAAGGGCGCGGCCCAGGCCAACAAGCCGTTGCTCTCGCTGGAGAGCAAGCGGCCAGCCAGCGACTTTGCAGTTTGGGCCTTCACCATCTCCTGGGAGATGGATTACTTCAACGTCGTCGAACTGTTGCGTCAGGCGGGCATTCCGCCGCTGGCCCAGGAACGCCAGTCGTCGCGGCAGTGGGACGGCAGCCCCTGGCCGCTGCTGATCGCCGGCGGGCCGGGCGTGACCATGAACCCGGAACCGGTGGCGCCGCTCTTCGATGCCATTCTCATCGGCGAAGGGGAAGAAGCTGTACCCCATCTGATCGACCTTTGCCGCGATGGGCTGGAAGGCGAGCGGGAGGAACTGCTTGCCGAACTCGACCGCACGCCCGGTTGGTATGTGCCCAGTCTGCGCCCGTCGAATCGACGCCATGAACGCTTTCGCCCGGTCGAACGGCTTTGGGTGCGCGACCTGCCGGCATTCGACACCAGCAGCACCCTCTACACGGCAGAGACCGAATTCAGTGGCATGCACCTGATGGAGATCGCACGCGGCTGTGGCCGTGGCTGCCGTTTCTGTCTGGCCGGCTATGTCTATCGACCCGCGCGCGAGCAGCCGGTCGAAAAGCTCTTGGCCTCTGCCCAAGCTGCGCTGGCTGCCGGTCAGCGCAAGGTTGGCCTGGTCAGCGCTGCGGTCAGCGACCACACCCAGATCGATGAACTGGCGGTCGAGTTGCAGGCCATGGGCGCATCCATCAGCGCCAGCTCCATGCGCATGACCCGATCAGCGTTCCACTGATCCGGGCCATGGCCGAGACAGGCGCCAAGAATCTGACCGTCGCGCCCGAGGCAGGCAGCCAGCGACTGCGCAACGTCATCAACAAGACCCAGACCGAGGACCAGATGATGGCCGCCATCAGCCTGGCCCAGGAGTTGAACTTCCCCCAGATCAAACTCTACTTCATGGTTGGCCACCCCACCGAGAGCGAAGAAGATATCCAGGCGCTGATCGACTTTACCTTGACCGCCCGCAGCCATTTCAAGCGACGGATCGCGATCAATGCCACCCCCTTCGTGCCCAAAGCCCACACGCCTTTTCAATGGGAGGGCATGACGCCCGCGACCGAGATCCGTCATCGCCAGAAGCTGATCCATCGCGGTCTGGCTCGCCACGGCGTCGATGTCCGCGCCGATTCGGCCGAGTGGGCCGAAGTCCAGGCTGTCTTGAGCCGCGGCGACCGACGGCTGGCCGATGTGCTGTTGGCGATCCCTTCGGGTGGGCTGACCATCCGCAGCTTCTTTGCCGCGATGGAGGAGCAAGGAGTTGATCGCCAGAACTACATTGGACCCCAGGAAGTGGGCGCGCCGCTGCCGTGGGATGTGGTCCAGAGCGGGGTCAGCGAGAACTATTTTCACTACGAATTGAAGCTGGCCGCACGCAACGAGACCGGGCTGAGCTGTCCGCCTGACAGCGCCGGCTGCCTCAGTTGCCAGGCGTGCGACCCGGACTGGGCCTTCCGCTTCGACGGCAACGAGGCGCGACCGATCCCAACGGCCAAAGGCGGCCCCTGGCGCGCCCAGGATTGGCTGCCCTGGACCAAGCTGAAGCAGGGTCAGCATGGCGAGATTTCACCGATCGAAGGAGGGGATGAGGGGATGAGGGGATGAGGGGATTGTTTGTCACCTTGTCATCTTGTCACCTTGTCATCTTGTCATCTTGTCACCTTGTCATCCTGTCACCTTGTCATCCTGTCACCTTGTCACCTCGTCACCCTTCCATGCGCTCACGATCCCTGCCCGATCACGAGCATCACCCATCCCACCCAATAGACATCCCATGCAACGGTACTCTCACCCCAACGGCGTCATCACCTATACCTTCGACAGCCTGGCCGGGCTGCCCGTGGCTGGCCACGTCAGCACGCGGCATGGGGTGTCAGCCCGGCGCCCTGGTCGTCGCTCAACTTCAGCGTGAAGCGAGGCGACAGCGTCGACCGGGTCGAAGCGAACCGCCGTCGTTTTGCCGAGGCGGTGGGCGTGAGTGTGAACGACATGGTCCGCGCGCACCAGGTCCACGGCACGGGCGTGGCCAAGGTGGATTGGGACGACGCCGGCCAGTGGCGCGATGGCGTCGATTGCCTGATCACCGATACAGTGGGGCTGCCGTTGGGGTTGGTCTTCGCCGATTGTGTGCCGATCCTGCTCTATGATCCGCGGCGGCACGCGCTGGGCGTCTGTCACGCCGGATGGCGGGGCACGGTCAACGGCGCGGCCGCGGCCACGCTATGGGCTATGCAGGCCGCGTTCGACACAGTGCCGGCGGATGTGCGGGCGTGTATCGGTCCCAGCATCGGGCCAGAGAGCTACGAGGTTGGCCCAGAAGTGGTGGCCATGGCGCACGCCAAATTGACGGATGCCGAGCGCTTTTTCCACCGACCTGCCGAGGCTGAGGCCGAGACCAATCTGCACTTCGACCTCTGGCAGGCCAACAGCAGCCAGCTGGCCGATGCCGGCGTCCCCCGTCACCAGATTGAGATCGCGGAACTGGACACTGCCTTGAATACGGCTGACTTTTTTAGCCATCGGGCGGAGCGGGGTCAGTGCGGTCTCTTTGGGCTGCTGGCCTGGTTGACGCCGACGGAATTCTAGGGCGACCCAAGTTCACAGCCGTCCGCGAAGGTCGCGAAGGGAGACCAGTCCATCGCCCTGATCTTCGTGACCATTTGCGTGACTTCGTGGATAGTCGTTTTTCTGCATTGGCCGAACCCGGAGGGAAACTCGGGATGCGCGCTCCTCTATTCTTGACAATTGCGACGGCGCTGGCGCTCTTCTGGGCGATGTGGGCCGGGCTTGCCTCGGCCAGACCCGCGGGCGCGCTGACGCAGAATCTGGCATCGGGCTTCGACGGTCTGCTCGACAACGGCGATTTCGAGTGCGCGGCCGGCTATTACACCGCGACAAACCCGCTCTCCCAGACCCTGAATATGCCAGATGGCTGGCAG
>JAAUPU010000317.1 GCA_012032975.1 Caldilineaceae bacterium
TCGAATATGTTCACGCGATGCGCGTGGCGGTGCGGCGGATGCGCAGCGCAGGCCTGCTTTTTGGCGGCTTTTTTCAGCGGTCCGCGGTGCGCACCTATCTGAAGGAGCTGAGGAAGCTCACCCGTCAACTCGGCGCCGTGCGCGACCTGGATGTGCTGGAGCGGCACCGGGCCAGTTTCGTGCATCACCAGGGGCAGTTTATGGGTGGCAAAGGGCTGGCCCGGCAGTGGCGGAACTCCCGCAAGGGCCACCATGCCGCCCTGCTGACTTGGCTGGACAGCGAAGAATACAGCCAGTTCGTCGCCTCGTTTGCCGACTTCTGCCAATCGCCTGGCGTCGGGACGGCGCCAAATGAGAAGGCGGGCGCTCTCCTGGAGCCGACCCAGGTCCGCCATGTTTTGCCCGGCATGATCGTCGCCCGCTTCGAGCGGGTGCGCGCATACGAAGCGCTATTCGATACGGGAGCGGACGTGAGCATCGATCACCTGCATGGATTGCGGATCGAGTGCAAGCATCTGCGCTATCTGTTGGAGTTTTTCCGTCATCTTCTCGGCGAAGAAGGCGCGCTGTTGATCGCCCAACTCAAGAAGCTTCAGGACCACCTGGGTGACCTGAATGACGCTGCCGTGCGTCAAGAACGGGTTACGCTGGCCAGCGGCAAAGTGGCCAAAGCGTTCAAATCTGAACCGGACGCGACCGTTGACCGCCTGCGGCAGACCTTCCCAGAGGTCTTTCGCACCTTCGTCGGGGTGGAAAACCGAGAAGCATTGGCGCGCGCGATGGCTCGTCTGTAGGCAGATCCCTGCGATTCGATGACCCTTAACATTGATCTTAAAGACTCGTTAACGGTGGTCATATACCGTAGAAGACGAGGAATAAACCTGTCTGGGAAGCAAAGTAGTACACCTCTATTCCTCAGTTCCTCTGTGTCCTTCTTCAGGACCTCGAAACGGGTTCGTGCGCAACCGCATGAACCCGTTTCACTTTTCCCGATAGATTGGCCCATCGCAAAAGATGGCCCGCGAAGGGGCACAAAGCTTCACGAAGTCTCACGAAGACGGCGATTCCATCTTGGTGTTTCTTGGTGACGCTTCGCCGATAATCTGTTTTGGGAAATCCTGGTCGCGTGCGGAGGGTCGTGCAGAGAAGGATCCTGGGGCAGGGCGTGGTCCCCAAAAATGAAACTGGGGCCATCGCTACAATCTTCTCATGTAGCTGCCCCGGCTTCACCTCTGTTTGGCTGCTGTTCTATTGTTGCTCGAGGAAGGCAGGTGGCAATCTTCCCATGCAACCGCCCCAATCCAACCAGCATCGAGAGCATACCTGGCGCAGATTTCCGTCTCGTTCGCAGGCTGTTATGGGGCGATTAACAGTGCGGATCAGGCGAGACAAGCTTCAGCCGAAATCGGCCATCGGTTCTGTGACGTCAAATTCGACCAAGGTTCCCGTTGCCATGTAGATGACTCGCTCACAGATGTTGGTTACGCGGTCGCCGGCACGCTCCAGGTTGTGCGCTGCCCAGGAGAGGTTGTTGACGTGGTCCAAGCGGGTTGGGTTCACCAGGATCACCTGGAGCAGTTCGCGGTTGACAAGATTGTAGAGACGATCCACCTCGTCATCCTCCTGCGGGATCGCGCGTGCACTTTCCACATCTTCGTGAATAAAGGCGTCCAGGCTGCGGCCCAGCATACTGATCACCTTGTCGCACATCTGCGGGATATGGACCATCGGAATCAGAAGTGGTTCTGGTCCCAGATAGAGGATGATCCGGCCAATCCCCTTGGCATAGTCGCCAATTCGCTCCAGTTCGGTGGAGATCTCCAGCACGCCGGCGAGAAAGCGCAGGTCGTGGGCCATCGGCTGCTGGGTGGCGATCAGGGTGAGGCAACGGTCTTCCAGGTCGTAGCGGCGGGAATTGATCGCCCGATCCTCATCGATCAGCCGGAGGGCCGTATCGCGGTCGCGCTTTTTCAGCGCCTTGACTGAATCGGCCAAGGCATGGCTGACCATGCTGCCCATGACAAGCAGTTCGTCCTGAAGGTTGCGCAGGGATTGTGTATAGTGATCACGTGGCATGAAGTGGATGCTCCTATCCAAAACGACCGGTGATGTAGTCTTCTGTGCTCTTGTGCTTCGGATTGGTGAAGATCTGCTTGGTCGCGCCATATTCGGCCAGGTGGCCTGTGCGGTTCTGGTCGACCATGAAGAAAGCTGTGTAGTCGGAGACCCTTGCGGCCTGTTGCATGTTGTGGGTCACGATGATGATGGTGTAGTTGACCACGAGTTCCTTCATCAGATCCTCGACAGCCAGTGTGGCGATGGGGTCGAGCGCAGAACACGGCTCATCCATCAGGATGATCTCTGGCTTGGTCGCGATCGCGCGCGCGATGCACAGCCGCTGTTGCTGGCCGCCCGAAAGACCGTACGCACTCTGCGATAGCTTGTCCTTGACTTCATCCCAGAGCGCCGCGCCCCGCAGCGAGCTTTCCACCAGCTCATCCATGTTGCCGCGATAGCCGTTTACCTTTGCTCCCCAGGCGATGTTGTCATAGATCGACTTTGGAAAAGGGTTCGGCTTTTGAAAGACCATCCCAATCCGACGCCGCACCTCGACTGGGTCTACGCCGTCAGCATAGATGTTCTGCCCCATAAAGTAGACCTCGCCGGTCACCCGTGCGATGGGGACCAGGTCATTCATGCGATTGAAGGAGCGCAGCACGGTACTCTTGCCGCAACCGGAAGGACCGATCAGCGCCGTGATCTTGCGCGGGGCGACGCCAAGGTTGATCTCCTTGACCGCATGAAACTTGCCATAGTAGACGTGCATGTCGAGCGCCTCGATCACAGATGCGCTGTTTTCTGGGGCGACGGTCACGCCGGCGCTATCGGTAGCCAATCTCGTCTGAACGCTCATGGTCTATCGGTTAACTCCTATCGAGATGTTGCAGAGTCAGCACGGCTCGGTGAATTGTCATCAATCGCTTCCCACGTCTAGGCGCGCTTGCTAAAGTGGTTGCGCAGATAGATCGCCGTGGCGTTGAGCGCGAAGAGCATGACCAGCAGGACAATGCTTGCCGCGGCTGCAATGTGTTGGAACTCCGGTTGCGGACGTGTGGTCCACTGATAGATCTGCATGGGGAGCACCGTGAACTTGGAGAAGGGTCCATCGGGGTCCACCGTGATGAAGGTCGAGGCGCCGATCACGATCAGCGGCGCGGTCTCGCCGACGGCCCTCGACATGGCCAGGATGGTGCCGGTCAGGATGCCGGGCAGCGCATTGGCAAGGACGTGCGAGCGAATCACCTGCCATTTGGTGGCGCCCAACCCGTAGCCTGCCTCGCGCAGCGAACTGGGCACGGCGCGAATGGCTTCCTGTGAATTGATGATCACCAGCGGCAAAACCAGCAGGCCAAGCGTCAGGCCGGCCGAGACGATGGTGCGCCCGTTGGCCGTGGTTGGGTCGGATAGGCCCAGCGCCGCGCCACTTGTCATCATCTCCAGCGCCCGCACGAAGATCGCCAACCCCAAGATGCCGTAGATGATGGAGGGCACACCGGCCAGGTTGTCGATGTTGGTCTGGAGCAAGCGTTGAAAACTTCCGTGGGTGGCGTATTCTTCGAGATAGATCGCTGCGCCGATCCCTGTGGGCACGGCAAAAAGCACGGTGATTGCGATGACCCACAGCGAGCCGAGAATCGCGGTTCGTACACCCGCCTGTTCCGGCACGCTCGATTGACTGCCGGTCAGGAACTGTCGATTGATCCAGCTATGAAAGTTCAAGACCGCATCGGGATATTTCTCCAGCGTTTCGACTTCGATCTCTGTGCGCTGAAAAAGCGATGGCATGAGATCCAACTGGCAACCACCTCAGGCTGAACCACCCGCTCCTGCACCAGGTCGAAGATCTCACCATGAGCGCGCTCGGCAAGCGGACCTTCGCTCTCGAAGCGGCGCAACACGCCGGCGGAAACATTCGATTCCAGGATACCTTGCAGTGTCGGCGCTGCCAGGTCGGCCAACGTCACATCGTCAAAAACATGGCTGACAAAAAACTCAAGCGTGCCGCTCTCTATCGAGGGGATGTAGCGGCGAATTGGTTCGTTTGGCCAGGCAGAGTTGACATCCGACCAGCGTTCTGCGGTCGTGAAGATGGCCTGGAGTTCTTCCCGGCTTGCTTCGTTGAGAAAGGTGTTCTGCTGGCTGACGACGACCGCGATGGCATCGTTGGCCACCTTGATCTCGGCGGGAACCCGCTTGGCTTTGTTGCAGGCTGCCGATTCTTGACGAGAGATGGCCCGGCTGGCATCGGCGATGTCCGCGTCTTTGTCTACGCACAAACTGGTAAAGCCCGCGCGCGTGCCTGTGCTTTCAGCCGTAATCGTGCCCACGAAGCCGGCTTCCACAAACATCTCGATCATGCGCTCGGTGAGTGGGAAGACGGTCGAACTGCCCATGATGGCGATGTCGCCGGTCATGCCGGTGGAGAGCAACGCACCGCCAGTCAGCGAGCGAACGGCATTCAATTGGCGCTCGATTGTGTCCTGGTCAACAGGAAAGTATCCCACCTCGTCGATCACGCTGTTGACGTTGGAGAGGTAGAAGTCGGCAAAGGCTGCCACCTCTTGCTTCGCCGCCAACACGGACTCGACCGTGTAGAGATAGAGCGGACGGGAGAGCGGATAATCGCCGGAATCGACCGTTGCCGCATTGGGTTCAATGTTGTCGACAGTCAGCGCGCGCAGTTCATCGTTTCGATTCTGATAGTAGGCGTAACCGAAGAAACCGACCGCATAAGGATCCTCGGCGATGGCGTTGGCCAGGGCTGTATCGTCTTCACTGCTGACCGTGTTGGGTGCGGTCACCATCTCTTTGCTGATGCTCAGCGTCACAAGCTGGTCGGGGTCAATTGCATTCTCGACAGCGATCAGACCAAACGTCTGATTGACGATGTTGAAGATCAGCGCCGCCAGCACAATGATGGCAACGATCAGCGAGAGCTGGAAGGTCGCCAGCCAGATTTTGCCCCGCCGATGGCGCGACGAGATCTGCTTGAGGAGATCGTCGCCCTCTGGCATCCCCGTTTTTTGGCTGGTCGATCGT
>JAAUPU010000318.1 GCA_012032975.1 Caldilineaceae bacterium
TTTAGCCATGTCGCCGATGTCTCCATTTTCAACCAGCGCATCGGCGGCGGGTCGCCGATCCAGGCGCTGCTTGCCAACGTGCTGCGTGTGGCGGGCATGTTCAACCTGCACGGCGACGCTGGCTGGACCCACAATTTCTCGGGGCGCCCGGTCTTCGATCCGTTGCTGTCGATCCCGTTCGCCCTCGGCGTCGCGCTGTGGGGCGTGCGCCTGACGCGTCGATCTGACCCGGACCGCAATGCGCTGGCGCTGCTGGCGCTGTGGGTGATCGTGATGCTGTCGGCGTCGGTCTTCAGCGACGATGCGCCCGACTTTTCGCGCACGTTGCCCACGTTGCCCGCGCTGATGGTGAGGTCGGCCTGGGCTTGACTTGGATTGTCGTCTGGCTGTCGCGATGGTCGCAGCGGCTTGCCTGGGCGCTGGCGACGCTGCTGCTGGTGACCAGCGCAAGCTGGGCAACCTATGACTACTTCGTGCGTTTTCCGCGGGCCGCACCAGACTATTACCATCTCTATGCCGTTGACAAGCTGGATGCGTTGAACTATCTGGCGGCCACCTACCCACAAGACACTCCCGATAGTTACCAGATTTATCTGTCGCGACTATGGGCGGAACACGCCACAGTGCGCTTCCTGCGCGGGCAGTTGGGCATCAAATCGTTGGACACCAGCGAGACACTGGTGCTGCCCGCGCCCGGTCGAGGCGCGGCCTATGCCTTTCCCATCGAGCAGGAGAGCCGGGCGCGTCGGCTGGCCGAGTTGTGGCCGCAGGCCACCGTGCAGATCGTCAACGACCGCTATGGCAACTCCATCATGGCCGTCACCGACATCCCTGCGATCGCCGCGGCGCTGTGGCCGTCGGCGCTTCAACCCTTGATGGAAACAGAGATTCGCTTTTCAGAAGCACCGACCTTGCTCGGCGTCGCGTCCGAACCCGCGAGCGGCGAAGTAACACTCTTCTGGCGCGCAGAGGAAGAGATGCTGCGCGACTTGACATCCTTCATTCACCTGGTGGACGTTGACGGCCGACAAGTAGGTCAGATCGACCGGGCGCCCGGCGCAGGCGGCTATTCCACTCCCAAATGGTCGCCGGGCGAGCGGGTCATCGACCGCTATACGCTCAACATCACCGAACTCTGTGCCGGCGGTGAGCAGGTGCGGACTCGCATTGGCTGGTACGAACTGGCGGCTGGAGCTCTCAATCGGCCACGCGCCGACGGCGCGGGCAATACGGCATCGGGCGGAGAATTGGTCATGCCCTTCCGCGCCTATCCGCTCGACACTCTCTTGGCGGAACGCGAATCGCTCGATCTGCTCTATCAGCCTCTGCCAGATGGTCTGGGATTGGTGGGCTTCCACGTGCGCGAGACGCCGCTTCAGCCGGGTGCGCCTGTGCGCGTCGATCTCTTTTGGCAAGGAGGAGAGCGACAATCCAACCGACCAATACAGCTCTGGCTGACGGGTGACGCAAACAACTCGCTGCTCTGGGAAGGTGCCATCGCACCGGGCGCAGATTGGAACGGAGACGATGTACTCTGTCGGCGAATTCGCGCACGGCTGCCGATGCAGACAGAGATCGGCTCCCACACGCTGGAGGTACGCATCGCCCCACTGGGTGGTTCAGCGGGCGGCGAAAGCGTGTTGACACTGGCCGAGATCGCAGTCGAACCATCGACGCGCAACTTCGAAGTTCCGACTCATTTCGCCTCTTCCACGGCGATCCTGGGTGACCAGATTGGGTTGGCCGGATTCTTGCCCGTCAGCCAGGCACAGGCCGGTGTGCCTCTGGAGGTCCAACTGGCGTGGCAAGCGCTGGTCGCACCACAAGGCAACTACAAGGCTTTCGTACACCTGCTTGATGAGAATGGGCAATTGGTCGCGCAATCCGATCTGCTGCCGGGAGGAACGACGACAAGCCAATGGATGACCGGCGAATTCGTTCTAGACACCCATCGTCTAGAAGTGCCCTCGGATTTACCGCCCGGTCGCTACCGTCTGGTCGCTGGACTCTACGATTCGGTGGATGGAGTGCGTTTGCCCGTGAGCGGGATCGGGTTCACCGACCTCTGTTGTGATCTCGCGTCGCTGGCAGAAATCGAGGTACAGGCTAACGGCCAACGGTGATGGTCGTCAAGAGGATCTGGCTGTCGGGCAGGTCGTTGTCATTTTTGTCGCGAACCGGGACGCGCGTGGCGCCATTGGCCGCGTCGTACAATCCGAGGCGCAGTTGGTAATCACCAGGCGCAACCTCGGCGCCGATCTGCAACGAGATCTCGTCCACGATCACCTCGCCAGGAAGCCAAGACGAGGTTGGATTCTTCCCACCCCGCGGCGGCAGATCGCGTTGCGCGGCCATGCCCAACGCTGGATCAAAGAGATGGACAAACTGGGTCAAATCGACCGGGGTTGGTCCATCGCTTTGGTAATAGACGGTCAGCGTAATCCAGTCGCCGGTTTCACTTCCGATGGCGTCTCCAAATCGTAGCCAGTCAGGTTGGCCACGCCTTCAAAGCGCGCGTCCACGCGATGTTCCGGCCCTCTCTTTTCGTCGCCTAAAACCTTGAGGCTGGGCAACTGGACACCCTCGCCCAACGCCGATCCGTCGTCAGAAAAGGCGGGCAATCTCGCCTGATTCTCAAAGCGATAGAGCCCGACCAATGGCCAATACAGCCCGGATTCGGCATCTTCGGGAATCTGAAGCCGATAGATATCCGGCTGGGGATAGAAACGATTCCAGAGCATGGGCGGGCTGAGCACCGGTCCCGGCAGTTGGTCGCGCTGGACCAGTGAAGTCCCAGCTTCATCGACCAGATGGACGAAGCCATGATAATTTTCGGTGATCGGTTTCAGGCTGCGCCAGTAGAGTGTATATTCAACCGTGTCGCCCACCCTGGAGACCGGCAAACCGTCACCCAAAACAGCGTCGCCGTTGATCGCCATACTATAACCATCCAGCACAATCTCGCCGTCGCCAAAAGTGACTGGGCTAGACTGGTCGGGCGTGGGCTGCTGCATCGACGTTGCCGGAATCGTGATTGCGCCCACCTCAATCCAGGCCGTATCCAAGTCCGACGAATCGGGAGAATCCGCCGGTAAAAAGCGCATGAACAACGAGTAGCCACCTCCCCCCAACCCCGGCGCCAACGCCATTTCGTAGGCGTCATCCACCAGTGTGCCCGCGGACCAGCTTGCGCTGCGCAACGTGCCAAAGTAGGGGAAGGTCGTCACCTCGCCAGCCACCGTTCCTTGTGCATCGCGCAGCTGCCATTGAGCCACCAGGTCGCCTGGCGTTCGCTGCACAAACCAACGCGGAAAGAGATTGAGCATGTTCGGTCCGTCCATGCGAGTGGTGAGGCCGCTCAGCTGCAGGCCGGTTCTCACCTCCAGTGGTTGGCCGCTGAGTGAGGAGATCAAGGCGGGTGCGGGCTTGAAAGACGCGACCGCACCGAAGAGCAGCAAGGCCAGCAGCATGGTCGCGAGCAACCAGCCGTAGCGGTCGCGCCGGCGAAACCAGACGATCAGCAGCAACAACAGCAGCAGAGTCAGCAGGCTCAAATAGCCAGCCCAACGCTGAAGACGCGTGCCCACCCAAGCCACGTCCAGCGTGTGGACACCGGCGGGAATCTGTGTGGTCAGCAGAGCTTGCACCGTGCTTGGATAGCTGTCGAGCGTCTGCGTTTCGTCGAGGGTGAGCTGCCAGCCGGGGAAATAGTAGTCGCTCAGTCGCAACTCGGTCGGGGCGGTGCTGCTGACAATGGCCGAAAAGGCCAGCGGGTTGGCCGCGAGAAGCTCAACCTCGACGGGATATGACAGTGCAAGCGGGTCGGGGTCGGGCGTCATCACAAAGTCTTCGGCCCAGCGCGGCAAAAACTCGCGGCTCGAACTGGCGCCAAACGCGCCGGTGTCCGCCTCGAACTGGGCGATGTTGGCCAGGCGCATGTCGATCTCGGCCACCGGTGTGATGTCGGGAAGATGCGAAGGCGGTCGCTGGCCGAGGATCAGCAGCCCAATCAGCAACGCTGCGCCGCCCAATTGCCAGCCACCTGGCCGGAGCCAGACGATGCTGCCGCCGGCAAAAAGCGCCATCGGCAACGTGATCACGCTCAACAGTCGCCACGGGAACTGGGCAATGAGCAGGATCTCATTGCCGAGCCAGAGCGGCTGCGCCAGCGTGCTGATGGCCAATCCACCGAACAGAAGCAGCAGACCCAGATAAGCCCATTCGAGGTCGCGACGACGGATCAGCACAAAGCCGACCAGCGCAGCAAGCAGCTGCACCCAGCCCAGTTGAAAAGGCGTCGCGTCTGAATAGACGAAGGGCCAGAAGGTGTTCAGAAAGTTGGTCAGGGTCCAGACGTGGCGCGGCACCAGTGTGGTCGAAACGGTGTATGCGATCTCGGAGAGATACCCTCGTTCGCCGATCAGCGGCAGCCAGAAAAAGGCGCCCACACCCATCGCGGCCAGCCCGCCAGCGGCAACCCAGCCCAGGCTGCGTGCGGTTGCGACGCCACGTCTCCGCTCCTGCCACCAGACCGCGGCGATGTAGAGCAGCAACGCAGGCGGCGTGAAGAGCAGCGTGATGTTGTGGGTGGCAGCCAATCCACCTAGGCTCAGCGCGGCGGTGACGACATACAGCGCCGGCTGCGGCCGCGTGATCAGACGCCGAAAGCTCCAGAAGATCCAGGGCAGCAGCGCCATCGCGCCGGCCTCTGCGATGGCGCCGCGCACATAGATGTTGGTCAGAAAGTAGGGTGCGTAGATGTATGCGACCACAGCGACCAGCGCAGCCAGCTTTGACCCTGAGCGACCCTGATCGGCGAAAAAATCGCGGGCGCAAACGTTGTCGGATTGTTGATCGTGACAATTCCTGCGGCGTTGTTGTTTGCGGCCCGCAGATTCTCCGTATCCTGGACGCCGAATTCGCCGCCGATGAGCAGCGTGTGGCTGATGGACCCCGTTTCAAGGTCGAGGATGAGATCCGTCTGGTTGAAGAAGTTCCGCCGCTTCGCGCCGCTGAAATAGTTCTGCAACGCTACTTCGCCATTCGCGGAGACCGGGCTGTTTGCATGGACGTTTTGGTAATATTTGTCG
>JAAUPU010000319.1 GCA_012032975.1 Caldilineaceae bacterium
GGACCAGATCCAGGGCGTACATCGACCTCAAGATGCACGAGCTTCAGCGCTACGAGCACACGCCGCACCCGGTCGAATTCGCGATGTACTACAGCTGCTGAGACTTTCCGCAGCACCATGACTTGGAAAGGGCGCCTCGCGGTGCCCTTTTCTTTTTCGACCAGGACAAGAAATTCTTGAGCCAAGGTATGGTATTCCCCATCATCTTGAATACATTCATTTCATTGAATTTAATAGGAATTCTGAAATTGAACGCGAAACTGCAGACCTCCGTTTTTGAATTTGCTCTTATCCATGCACTGCTTTCACTCAAATTATTGATCTAAATCAATGCTTGACCGAATCATATTGCATTAATTGAATGTGTTATGGCATGGGATTAGGGTAAGCATCTGCTGGCTACTATGTGTGTCTGTATTCAGCCTGCGGACCTTGCTGCCCCGTGCTTGACTGTAAAATAATTGAATGGGGATAGTATGCGAAAACTGTTTTTGACCACCGCCATGGTTGGCCTCTGGTCGGCACTACCTGCAGCGGCGGCGACCGTCACGGGGTGGAACACCGAAAATGTGGATGTGGACACGACGCAAAATGTCGAACCTGACGGCTCCTGCCTCGCTGGCTCAGGCATTTGTCTGAATTTCGGAGAAGTTGGCACGAGTGAGGTCTATGACAGGCCGCTTAACGCCGACGGCAGCATTTCGGCAGGTGCCAAAACCAGCGGGACAATTGCCTTTACGTCCGATGAGGCGTTTACGCCGGGCATTGAGGTCGACACCACGCCCTACACGACCGGGGGCCCCTCGGCCACACAAAGGGACCTCGATGGCTGCATCCTGGCCTCGTCGAGCGCCACCTGCACCAGCGAATTTCAAAGCGGCAAACGGATCAAGCAGAAGATGACCGAGGCCGACGCGCCTGTCGATCTGGTGTTCAACATCGATCCGACGGCGGTCAAGCTGGACCCGGAAACGGGTGCAGCCGTCGATCACGTCTATCAGGTGTTCGGGCGCCTCATCAACACGACGGGGCAGGCCCTTGACGGGTTCAAACTGGAACTTGGCTATGGGGTTGGCAGTGATTTTGTCGCGGCTGTTCCCGGGGCGGGACTGTCCTTCGCCGACACCAGCCAGTATGTCGCCCCTCCGGCGCGCACCGCCGCAGCCGGCACACAGTTTCCCTTCGGGCTTTTTGGCTCGGCCGCCGACAATCAGAATTTCCTGCTCGATGGGTTCTTCGACGCGGAGCGCAGCGGGTTGGTGGTCCCGGAAATCGCGACCGGAGACACCATACTGGCCAGCATGGACTCCACCCTCTTCGGCAATTACCTTGATATTCCCGGAGAGTACGGTGTTTTCGGCCCCTGGATGAACCAGGCGGACGTACCGGATGGGCTGTTCTGGGACTTCGACGATGATCCCTTGACGGACGATCTTCTGGTGGCCTGGTTGCGGCCTGACGGTCAATGGGAACTGCGCCGTACCGCAGGCGAAACCTGTGAAACTGACGCTGGCGGTGGGACAACCTGCGCGCCCGGTCAGACACTTGCCCCGGAGGACTATGAGGTCGGGAGCCTTGAGGATATCCGGGTAGCGCTCGTGGCCTCAGGTGCGGACGCGTCGCAATTGGGCGCTCCCGGCCCGATCGAGGACCTTTCCAACCTCAACCTCAACTATGCGATCGCACTGGGTGACCTGAGCAGCCTCTTCCCCGACTTCGGGACAGATGGCCTTGCATCCTTCACCTTGCGCACCACCGTCTTCGCGGTTGAAGACTTGGCGCCCGTTCCCCTGCCCGCAGGTGCGCCTCTCTTGCTCGCCGGCTTTGCCGCCCTGGGTTGGATGCGACGTCGCCAGTTGAAGGCACAAGGCTGAACCTGCAAGTCAGGAAGACACCTGTACCCACCGCATGCCTCTTCCCCAGAGAAGGTACAGGTCTTGGGCGCCCGCGAGGGCGCCCATCTTGCTATGGGGAGCTGTGATTTCCCGTCGCGGCGATGTAGGTGTGGATCGAAAAGACCACGGCGCCGCTCCGAGGCAGGCGCAATATGCTTTGCCGTTCCGCCCGGACGTACTGCGCCACCTCCGGCCTGGGGGCCGGATCCCGCGGCGTGGTGACCGACCAGGGCTGGAACAGCTCCGGATTATCGCGCCAGATGCGGTTGTGCCGCCAGATCGGACGCCCAACCTGCACCCCATCGAAAAGCCGCTGGACCCGCCGGCAATATTGCCGTCATAATCGGGCACGGTGTGGTGGATATGCACCAGGGGTCGCCCGGCTTTCTCCGCCAGCATCCAATAGGCGGGAAAGCACAGGTTGGCGGCGGTCAGCACATGTTCCGGACCGACCTTTTGCAGAACGCAGATGTCCTCCTGCACGATCTGCCCCAGCAGCGCCAGGGCCGTGTCTCCCGCAAGATCAACCTCATGCCCATCGGGGCAGACCACCCGCGACCGCGACACGTCGAACCCCATGGACGGCAGCAGTTTCAGCGCCTCGTCCATAACTTCTGCGCAGGCCTCGCCCGCCTCGGGCGACCGCCAGAGAACCTCCGCGCGCCTCCCGGAGATCAGCCTGCGCCGATGCGCCATCTGTCCCGCATAGGCCTCGTCGACCCGCAACCACCTGCCATCGCTCAGGGGCGCTATCCCTGGCAAGGGTCGCGGGTCGCGCATGTCGTCCGGAATGCTTGCCTGAAGGATCGGGGTCATGCCTGCGATCTAGGACGGAACCGCCTGGCCTGCCAGCGAAAAACGACCCGCGCCATGGTCGGAAACGATCAACCGGCCGGGATTTGGCCGCAGTCTGCAGCAGAGCCATTTCAGCCGAGAGCCACGCCATGAACCAGCACTACAGCAACAAGGAGTTCTGGGATTGGGCCGTGTTCTTCGTCACGAAGGACAACAGCCTGAACAAGGCCCATGTGCAGCATCTTGAATCGCGGTTGCTGACGGTTTCCCGTTCGCGCAAGATGGTGCGCATTTCGGCGATGGCTTCGGCATGGTCGCGGCCCATTGCGTGAATACGGCCGTGCCATCCCGTTCGCGGCGCATGACCACGCGCCAATGGGGTAGTTCGTGCATAGGGCGGGTGGCTAACCAGCCACCCCAGTCAAAGAAGTGGCGCTGCTGGTAGGCGGCTTGTTCCCAGAGGCCGGGGGTGTAGTCAAGCACACGGCCGTACAACTGAATATCATGGCTGCGGGCGATGATTTGCAGGGGGTCGAGTTGTAAGTACTCAATAGCGCGCATGGCTTGCACCGTGCCTTCCGTGCCGTGCCAACGTCGGCCAGGCCACAACCCTTGCTTGCCGAGGATGAACTGGCGGGCGGTGGGTATGTCAATTGTGAGCATATGCACCTCTTAGTCAGCTTCTTGTTTCACTCTGGGCAGCCAATCTGGCGCGGAACCTACTTGTTGCCCAAGCAGCATATTCAACTGGGCGGCGTGTCCGGCCACGTGACGCATGTTGTAGAGCAGTAATTCGGCAAATGTGACTGTGCCCCAGCTAAATTGGCAGATGCGCTGCGCTGTTTCGTCGGTGAGAGCTTCAATGGTTGCCTGGCATCGTTGGCGACACAAGTGGAGATAGCTTTGAAGCTGTTCTTTAGTATACGGTTTGTCGGGCAGCGGCCCATTTTCATCTTGCTCAACGAGCAGGAAGGGGGGTGGGGGGAGAAAACCTTCTTCGGCTCCGGTGAGGTAAAGGTCGAGCCAGAAGAGGGTGTGGTAGACGACGTACCAGAACTCTGGCAGAAAGAAGCGATCTTCTGCGGGACCTTGCCACATACGGCCGTGCCACAACTCGTCCGCGCAGGCGCGCAGGCTGTTGTCGAGGTCGTCAATCGCTGCCCCAAACTGCTGCCAAATGATTGTTTTCCAGAGGGTATTCATTTGCATTCTCCGCAGTTAAACCCAGACAGGTCTGGTGATTACTGAATAAAAGGCAACTACTAACCGCAAAGAACGCAGAGAGCGCAAAGTTTTTTTTCTTAATCTTTGCGTCCTTCGCGTTCTTTGCGGTTAAATCCCAGAGGGGGTTGGTAGCTACTGAAAAGAACATTTATCAGTTGTCGTAGGCGTAGAAGATGTAATCTTGTGAGGTGGTTTTCACGCCCAGGTCGTTGAGCTGTCGGAGCAGTTGGGCACGGTGGTCTGTGCCGTGATTGGCGACTTGGAGAAGCACTTGCCAGAGGGAGAAGGTCTTGGTCTTCTTGGGGGTCTTCTATGGGCTTCGTGAACAACATATCATCCTGCAACTGGGCTAGATAGTGGCGCATGGCTTGCTCTACGTTGTCCCAGTAGGCACGAATGTTTTCGCGGTCGTCAAAATCAGCAGGCGGAAATGGTTCGGGGAATTCGACGTCGCGCAAGCCGCTGAACCAGGCCTCATCCACGCTCATAAGATGCACAATTTGGTCACGCACGGAGCCATGTGAATAGCTTGCATCTTGGGTGAACTGGACAGGGGAGAGTTGTGTGATATAGCTATCCCATAGGTTGTGGTTTTCGGTGAAGTGATACTCGTAGAAATGGCGAAAGGCATTGGCATTCATGGTGTAACTTATTCCTCTGTAAATCGGATTGTTAATCCGATAGTGGTCGGATTAACAATCGACCTACGGTTTTTATTCATGGTGGTTGATGCCAGGCGATGTTGTCTCTTTAGATATATGATCAGGAGAATTGTAGCACAAGTGTTCGTATGGAACCAAGACTTGTGCTATTCATCTCCACTGTCCGAAGTAGCCAGTTTACCTTAGCTGATATTTGCCAACTGAGGGTAGGAAACAAGAATATGGATGTTGCCAAACGCCATCAATAGGTCACACGGCCGTATACCTACTTCACAATCACGGGCAACCATATGCTAAAGTTGGAATTAGGATATAAAAAGCCTGCCGAAACCTTATAAGTGGGGCTGTCTACAATACCGGTGGACGGCTGCCCAAAGACAGAACTGACCCTGTACTGTGCCGACTCCGCAGAACTGCCACCAATCATGACTGAACGTTCCGTCACATAATGTGGCGATGACTGCGCTACCACCATACCCACAGAGATCAACAATACCACCAGGG
>JAAUPU010000320.1 GCA_012032975.1 Caldilineaceae bacterium
GGGTGGCTGCGCTATTTGTTGGCTGCTGGTCTGCCTCTGCTCGGAGCCGTGCTTTGGGGGACGTTTCGTGTGCCCGGCGATGCTTCGAGCGCTGGCAATGCGCCGGTTCCGGTGCCAGGTTGGGTGCGGCTCGCGCTGGAATTGGGCTTGTTTGGCGCGGCAACATGGGCGTTTGCAGACGCAGGCGCTGAACGCACAGCTTTGCTCTTTGGCGCGGTCGTGGTGCTTCACTATGCGATCTCCTACGACCGCATTCTGTGGTTGCTGAATCCATGAGCCTCTTCCGTGATCTATCCACACAAGCAGAGATCGATCAGGCGTACAATCCGCGCTGGCAGGTGGACGATGTTCAACGTCATTTGGACTGGTATAGCGACGAAAGCGCGCGGGCACGGCACGAGTTGACCTGTCATCTCGACGCGCCATTTGGCCCGACGCCGGCCGAAATTGTGGACATCTTTCCCGCAGCGAAGCCGGGCGCGCCGGTGCTGGTCTTCATCCACGGCGGCTACTGGCGCGCATTCACCAGCAAGGAATTTAGCTTTGTCGCCCGCGGTCCGGTCGCGCATGGCATGACCGTCGTCGTGACCAACTACGCACTCTGCCCAGAGGTCACACTAGACGAGATCACCCGCCAGAGCCGCGCGGCCCTGGCATGGCTCTGGCACAATGTCGAGCGATTCAACGGCGACCGGGATCAGATCAATGTCGTCGGCCATTCGGCTGGCGGCCAGCAAGTGGGCATGTTGGCAGCGACCGACTGGGCCGGCGGCTACGGATTGCCCGCGGATCTGATCAAGGCGGGCATTCCTATCAGCGGCCTCTTCGACCTGCGTCCATTTGTCCACTCCTGGCTACAGCCCTCTCTCCAGCTAGATGCTGGCATCATCCAGCGCCAAAGCCCGCTCTTCAATCTGCCGGAGTCTGGGCCGCGGCTTTGGGTGACGGTGGGTGGGTTGGAATCGGCGGAGTTTCGCCGTCAATCCGAGGAGTTTGCCGCGGCGTGGCAGGCTCAAGGGTTGCACGGGGAACAGCAGGTGCTGGAGGGGAAGAACCACTTCGACCTCATCAACGGCCTGGCCGATGCGGAGAGCGATTTCTGTCAGAGCGTCGTCGATTTCGTCGCCCGGTGTGGCTGACGCACGAGAACATCAACGGATCTTCATGATTCCGTGTGGTGGACGTTTAGCTGATAACTGAAACCGGCTCAAGCCCATATCAACTGGCTGGAAATGTTTCTTGCCGGTAATCCTATCTGTCAGTAGAATGAAGCCATGAGCAAACGCGTGCCCTACCTCTGGGATTATGACATCGACGAGACACAATTCCGGGCCATGCTGTCAGGTGAGTTGGCGTTGGGGCGGCTGGATCGCGATTGGGCCGCCGTGCGTCTGCTGGAGTACGCTCCATACCCGGAAGTCGTGGAACTCTTGGGGTTTGGGCCACTTGTCCAAGGATGGCCAACCTGGCGTCAGCGTATTCGCTCACAAACGCGTCTGCGAGCTTTTGACTTTCTCGTAAGGTGGCTATCGCAGAATCACCCCGGATTGCTTCAATGAAACGCTGTGCCTGCTGAAAACTCGCCTTTGACGGTGCAGGGAAGTGGTTCCAAACGCACGCCTTTTCACTGGGTATCGGAAGACTGCTCCGAAGCCGATGGCGATGCGTGACGGATGGCGCATTCTCTGCACGTTCTGGGGGCGCCAACGGTCATTCTCAGCCTTTTGGCAATCAGATCTCTCGCCATCATTGCGCTGCGCTAGCGCGCAGCCTCATGCTGTAAGAACTCCCGCCACGCGGCCTCCAATTCCCACTCGTCCATATCAAAGTAGGCAGGCGCCAGAGTCGACCAGGTGTCGTGCTGTTCGAAACCATCCAGCAGTTGCGGCACAATCGAATACCCATATTCGGTCAGAATGAAGTCGATCAGGGTATCTGCGATATCGCTTGCAGACGGATCCGGCTCAGATGGGTAGAGTTGGGGTTCGGGCCGCCAAGCGCCGCGTGGCGCACTCTCATCTGGCTCCCACTCTACAACGGCACCTATGGAGGACGCCAGCATCGCGAGACGCCGCGCAACGCCATACGCTGGAGTACCAGACTCGGGCAGAATGCCAGACTCTCGGCCAAGGTAGTGTTCCAACCTGCTTGTCATCATGCGCCACTGGGGTTTGATATTGCGGTCCGCCAATGACTCCACAAACAGTCGTCGCACCAGTTGGCCGAGGAGGATGCGCTTCAACGCTTCTTCTTCATTCATACCATCACTCGCAGCCAGCGCTGATGCCGTAAGCAGCAGAGTGGATGGATCCGATTCGGCAATATTTCGCACCGGTGCGACAAGCACCCGAATTTTGGGTTCAGTGGATCCCGCCGCCAATCCCAGGTCACTACGCAGTTGGCCATAGACTTGGCTGGCCTCGGTCGCGATCGATTCCGTAATCTCAACGTATGGACTGTCTACCTCAATGCGCAGGAACTCGGTTTCGATACGATGCGACCCACCCGGCCCGGCGGCTTCGACGATTGGGAGTGACATCTCGGATTCGGTGCGAAGAGTTGTAGCAGCATCGCCACGCAGAGCCAGCAGTTCCTCTTCCAAACTTGCCACCCTATGGACGATCTGCCACCACACCCCAATCGCCACGAATGCGGCGATGCAGGCGAAAACCAGAGCGAGTTCATAGATTCTGCACAGAACCCTCAAGACCGGAGTTTGCTCCGATGTCTCTGGCGATCTACTTTCCGAAGTCGCGTCCGCAAGCGACTCCCACTCCGAACCCTCGCCGAGACCCTCCGCTGCGTCTTCATCCAAGAGGCTCCATACCATGTTTGTTTTGTACAGGATCTGTCTCGGCATCTGTATTCCTTCCCAATACGGCCGCGCTCAGAGCGGCGGCCTCATCTCGATACTCTCGTGTGGCTTGAGAGCACGAGACGCAAGACCCAATTCCAATACTGCTCCTTGGGAGGCTTCTCACCAGTCGGCAGATGTAGGGTAGCATTCAAGGCGTTCTAAAACCGTTCGACTTCACCAACAGCATCTCCTTGGATCGAAAGCGATGCCAGTGGGTGTCGATGGAACCATTTTGGTCGTTGTCAGAATCTGGCCCGCTGGCCGATTGGTGTATCGTTTGCTTTCCAGTAAAATCAGCGCGACGGATCAAAAGGCCTGCCACGAATTTCACGAATGACACGAATTAGAAATCACCAAAAATTCGTCAAATTCGTGCAATTCGTG
Organism: Caldilineaceae bacterium; assembly: GCA_012032975.1. The sequence continues at coordinate 3,242 of JAAUPU010000320.1, forward strand.
GCAAAAAATCTCTCCACACTCCAGGCGGTTTTCAATGACAGCGAATCTAGCGATGAGGGGTTCAGATGCAAAATCTTTGGAATGAACAGGAAGCCGCGACCTACCAAGGCGATCTGGGGCTGCGCGTCTACTCGTCCCGACTGCTGGGTCGCGAGCCGGAACTGGTGCTGCACGGAGGGGGCAATACGTCGGTCAAGATTCGCGAGCGGAACATGTTTGGCGAATCCGAAGAGATTCTCTACGTCAAGGGCAGCGGCTGGGATCTGGAGACCATCGAAGCGGCTGGCTTCTCTCCCGTGCGCATGGCGCCGGTCTTGAAGCTCGCCCAGCTTGCGCAACTCTCGGACCCGCAGATGGCCAACGCGCTGCGCACCAGCCTGACCGATGCCTCCGCACCCTCACCCTCGGTCGAGACGATCCTGCATGGCATTCTGCCCTACAAATATGTGGACCACACCCATGCCGACGCGGTGGTGACCATCACCAACACCCAGAATGGCGAAGAACGTATCCGTGCGCTCTACAGCGACCGGGTGGTGATCATCCCCTACGTCATGCCCGGCTTCAAGCTGGCCAAGCTCTGCGCCGAATTGTTTCCGCGCCATGCCGGTCCACAGACGGTGGGCATGGTGCTGATGAACCACGGCGTCTTCACCTTTGGCGAGACAGCCCAGAGCGCGTACACGGCCATGATCGATCTGGTCAACGAGGCCGAGGCGTATCTGGCCAGCCACAACGCATGGGAAATTACCTTGCCGGCCTCGCCGCCACCGACCGCCCCGGCCAGTGCGGCAATTGCGGCGCTGCGCCGTCAACTTTCGGACACAGCCGGCGCGCCCATGTTGCTCTCTTTCTGCGACAGCGACCTGGCCAGCCACTTCGCACGCAGGCCGGATGTAGGCGACATCTCCCAACAAGGGCCAGCGACGCCCGACCACACCATCCGCACCAAGCGCTTCCCGCTGGTGGGTCGCGATGTGGCCGCGTATGCCGACGCCTATCGCGCCTACTTCCAGGCGCACGAGGACGACTACGCGCAGGAGCTGACCATGCTCGATCCCGCGCCGCGCATCGTTCTCGACGCCGAGTGGGGAGTGGGGACTGTGGGCCGCAGCGCCAAGGATTGCGGCGTCGTCGAGGATATCTATCTGCACACCATAGAGATCATCCTGCGCGCCGAGCTGCTGGGCGGCTATCGCAGTCTGCCGGCCGAAGACCTTTTCGAGATCGAATATTGGGACCTGGAGCAGGCCAAGCTGCGTCGCCAGGGAAGCCCGCCACCCTTCAGCGGTGAGATCGCGCTGGTCACCGGCGCGGCGTCTGGGATCGGTCGCGCGTGTGTTGATTCCTTCCTCAGCCGCGGCGCCGCGGTGATCGCGCTGGAGTGTGAATCCCGCTGTGGGGGAGATGTGGGCGCGGCGCGATGTGCTCGGGCTTCAGTGCGATGTGGCGAATCTGGAGCAGGCTGAATCTGCGGTGGAGGCGGGCGTGCGGCGTTTCGGCGGGCTGGATATGATCGTGCTCAACGCCGGCATCTTTCCAGCCAGCACGCGGATCGATTCCCTGACCCTGGACGAGTGGCGACGGGTCATGGCCGTCAACCTGGATGCCAATCTGGCGCTGATGAAGGCGGCCCATCCACTGCTCAAGCTGGCGCCGCGATCCGGCGTTTCGCGATGTCTATGCCGCGCAAGATCTCGTGTGCGCCGATGGTAATCCGATCGTGTGGCTGTCACGGCTGGCGGGTCAGCGGGTGTGGCTTGTGCCGGGTTCGGACATGATCTTGCCGCTCGCGCATCAGGCGGCGCGCGAAAAGGTCTCGGTGGCGCTGATGGGGT